>QGVH01000011.1 GCA_003242735.1 bacterium
CGCGCCTGAACGCCGGTTCCGGTCGCCGCGGCACGCCGGCCAGACCTCGCTGCATTGCGTCGAATGCCGCGGCAATGTACGGTGCGACGGGGCGGTGGTCCAAGGGAACCGGTCGAGGCGACCAGACCTCGCCAGGCCCCCGCCGGGCCCGAGGCGGCGCCTCGGGACGGCGCGGGCTGGGGGACTCGAACGAGGGAGAACGGCATGAACGGGCGAACCGGCGAGACCCAGGGTACGGGAGGCTTCGAGGCCGGTGGCGGCGCTCGCTCGAGGGTCGGGCTCATCGTCGGCCCCCTGCTGTTCGCGGCGCTCTTGCTGCTGCCGCCGCCCGCCGGCATGACGCCCGCCGGCTGGCGGACCGCGGCCGTGGGCCTCCTCATGGCGGTGTGGTGGATCACGGAGGCGATCCCCATCCCCGCCACTGCGCTCGTGCCGCTCCTGCTCTTCCCGCTGCTCGGCGTCGGGTCCGTGAGCGCGGCCGCCGCGCCTTACGCGAACCCGGTGATCTTCCTCTTCCTGGGCGGGTTCCTCATCGCCGCGGCGCTCCAGCGCTGCGGGCTGCACCGGCGCATGGCGCTCACGATCATCGCGCTGGTGGGCGCGAGCCCGCGCCGGCTCATCGGCGGGTTCATGGCCGCCACCGCGTTCATCAGTATGTGGGTGAGCAACACCGCGACGGTCGTGATGCTGCTGCCCATGGCGCTGTCGGTGCTCGGCCTCGTCGAGAGCCGAAGCCGTGTGGGCGCCAACTTCGGAGCCGCGCTGCTCCTCGGCCTCGCGTACGCCGCCAGCATCGGCGGCATGGGCACGCTGATCGGCACGCCGCCCAACGCGCTCCTCGCGGGGTTCATGGACGAGGCGTACGGCGTGCGGATCGGCTTCGTCGAGTGGATGCTGCTCGGCGTCCCCCTCGTCCTGGTCGCCGTCCCGCTGGCCTGGCTGCTCCTGACTCGCATCCTCTATCCGGTCCCGGGGGACGCCGCGGCCGGCGGAGCGGATCTCATCCGGGACGAGCTGCGACGCCTCGGGCCGCTCTCCCGCGCCGAGCTCCTCGTCGGCGCCATCACCGCGCTCACCGCCGCTGCCTGGGTGACGCGGCCGCTCCTCGACGACATCGTCCCCGGTCTCTCCGATGCCGGGATCGCCATCGGCGGCGCGCTCTTGCTCTTCGTCATCCCGTCCCACTGGCGCGACCGCACGCCGCTCCTCGGCTGGGAGGATGCCCGGCACGTGCCCTGGGGCGTGCTCCTGCTGTTCGGCGGGGGGCTCTCCCTCGCGGACGCCATCGAGCAGACCGGCCTGGCGACCTGGATCGGCGAGGCCCTGGCCGTCGTGGCCGCCTGGCCGCCGTTGCTGGTCGTGTTGACCGTCAACACCGTCATCGTCTTCCTCACGGAGCTGACCAGCAACACGGCCGTCAGCGCCGCCTTCCTCCCCGTCGCGGCCGCCCTCGCCGTCGGCATCGGCGCCGACCCGCTGCTGCTCGCCGTGCCCGTGGCGCTCGGCGCGAGCTGCGCGTTCATGATGCCCGTCGCCACGCCACCCAACGCCATCGTCTACGGCAGTGGCCGCGTCACCATCCCCCAGATGGCGAGGGCAGGGTTCTGGCTGAACCTCGTCATGATCGTGCTGGCGACCGCGGCGGCGTTCCTGCTGGCGCCGCTGATCCTGGTGCGGTGACGGCGGGAGTCGACGCGGGAGCCGCGAAAGTGGAGCGGGGCGACGGTCCGGCGAAGGACCGGCGCCCCGCTCACCCCGAGAAGGGCAGGGAAGGGACGGCCATCGGCGGTCAGAGCCGGAACCGCGGCCTCTCGATCACCTTCTTGATCTTGTGCTGCCCGACCCACGCCTTGACGTTGGTCTCGAGGTCGATGAGCGTGGCGTCCACCTGGTAGTAGACGACCCGTTCACGGCCTTCCTCGTCCTCGATCGCGTGGATCTCGCCCTGGAGCATGTAGCGGGCGCCCAGCTCCTGGCCGAGCTTGGCCCGCGTGTCCGCGCGCGCGTGCTGCTGCTGGTCCTCGCGCTCCGCACGGAGGCCGGCCCGCTCGTCCGCGCTGGCCACTACGCGCACCGCGCCGCTGTTGACGAACGCGCGCTCGAGGTCGCGGACGAACGTCGCGACCGCAATGTGCTCCAGCGTGCGGTTGCGGAACTCGCCCACGATGACCGTGGGCGGCTCGCCGCCGTGGGCTTCCGCGTACTCGCGCACCCAGGGCGCCGAGAGGCTCTGCTCGATCAGGGCGTTGGCCACGAGCCGGGAGTCGGTGTCGTTCCACCGGCCCGACAGGTCGGTCACGGCCGCGGGGTCGATGCGGGTGACTTTCTTGCCGCCGCAGGCGGCGAGAGCGATGGCAGAGAAGCCCAGCACCACCAGGCCGGTGACCGGGCGCCGCGTCCCACGCCGGATGCTGCGCTGGTCCATGTCCCCTCCTCGGTCATGGTCGGCTGTTGTACACGGGCGGGATGGACGTGGTTCGCGGCGCGACGCGCAGCACGGCCGACCCCGGGAGCGGGGCTCCTGGGGGCGGCGCGGCCTCCAGCGCAGCGCCGCCCGGCCCCGGCGAACGCCGCGGCGGAGCCCGGCAGAGCGGAGCCCGGCGATCGCAAAGCTGCCGTGGAGCCCGGGCCCGCCCGCGCCGGGGCGGCGCCGCGGCGGCCCGGCGGCCAGCGCCGTCGAGCCCACGCCCGAAGGGCCGGAGCCCAGCTGCGCGGTGGGCGCCGCCGAGCCCGGGGCCGGCCCCCGGCGGGCGGCGTGGCGGAGCCCGGAGCCCCCGGCGCTCTCCGGGGTACCATGCCCCGAGCCCGTACGAGGCCCCAACGTTCCACAGGCTAGCACATGCGTTCGGAGATCACCACGCCGGAAGTCCTGAGTGAGGAGAGCGCGGTCGAGCTGTCGCTGCGGCCACGGCGGCTGGAGGAGTTCATCGGCCAGCCGAAGGTCAAGGAGAGCCTCCGCATCGCCATCGATGCCGCCCTCGCGCGGCGAGAGCCGCTCGACCACACGCTGTTCCACGGCCCGCCGGGGCTGGGCAAGACCACGCTCGCCATGCTCATCGCACGGGAGCTGGGCGTGAACATCAAGGTCACCTCCGGCCCCGTCCTGGAGAAGCCGGGCGACCTCGTCGGGATCCTGACGAACCTCCGCGAGGGGGACATCCTCTTCATCGATGAGATCCACCGGCTCCGCCCGATCATCGAGGAGTTCCTCTATCCGGCGATGGAGGACTACCGGATCGACATCCGGCTCTCCGAGGGGCCGAAGGCGCAGACCATCACGGTGCCGATCGAGCGCTTCACGCTGGTGGGCGCCACGACCCGGTTCGGCCTGCTCACGCCGCCGATGCGCGCCCGCTTCGGCATCGTGCAGCGGCTGAACTACTATCCGCCGGAGGACCTGCGCATCATCGTCGAGCGCAGCGCTGAGATCCTCGAGATCGAGTGCAGCCCGGAGGGCGCGGAGGAGATCGCGAAGCGCTCGCGTGGTACGCCTCGCGTCGCGAACCGGCTGCTCCGCCGTGTGCGGGACTACGCACAGGTCCGGGCGAACGGCGTGATCACGAAGGAAGTCGCGAGCGAGGCGCTCCAGATGCTGGACGTGGACGAGTACGGGCTGGACGAGATGGATGCCCGCATCCTGAAGACCCTCATCGAGCTGGGCGGCGGCCCCGTCGGCCTGAACTCGCTCGCGGTCGCCGTGGGCGAGGACGCGAACACGCTGGAGGAGGTGTACGAGCCGTTCCTGATCCAGAACGGCCTGCTGTTGCGTACGCCGCGCGGCCGCGTCGCCACGCCGCGCGCCTATGAGCGGTTCGGGTACGAGCTGCCGCCGGCGCGGCGGGCGGAGCTCGAGTCGCAGGTCAGCCTGTTCGAGGCGCGGTGATGGAGGTCCTGCAGCTCGATGAGATGGACTGCCGCTTGCTCGCCGCGCGCTTCGAGCAGCACGGCAACTCGCACCGCCGGATGGCCTTCGCGCTGCGCGAGGCGGGCGCGGTGGACCTGCTGGAGCGGCTGCGCGCGCTGCGCGGACTGGAGCGTCGGTTCGCCATCGACCTCGGCTCGCTGTGTCACCGCTTCCAGAACCGCGAGGCCGAGGGCACGCACCCCATCGAGCGCCGCGTGCTCGAGTACGTCGCCGCGGAGCGGATCGGGCCGGACGGTCGCCGCGGCCTGCTCGTCATGGTGGACCGCGTCCGCACCGTGCGGGCGCTGATCGAGCAGGGCCGGTTGGTCCATGACCCGGATTGAGACCGCGCGCGGCTACCCGACATCGGCGTTCGATTACCGGCTGCCGCCGGAGTTGATCGCGAGCCGCCCCGCCCCCGAGCGGGATGCGAGCCGGCTCCTCGTGCTCGAGCGCACGACCGGCCGCATCGAGCATCGCATCTTCCGCGACCTGGCGACGCTCATCCCTGCGGGGGACGCCCTGGTCCTGAACGAGACCCGGGTGTTCCCGGCGCGGCTCGTCGGCCGCAAGCCGACGGGTGCCGCCGCGGAGATCCTGCTGCTCCGCCCCCTGGACGGCGGTGTGTGGGAGGCGCTGGTCCGGCCCGGCGGCAAGCTCAAGCCGGGGCGGGTGGTGGAGGTGGCGGAAGAGCTGCAGGTCGAGATCCTGGACGGCACGGCCGACGGCACGCGCATCGTGCGGCTACGCACGCCGTTGCCCGAGCGGGAAGCCATCGCGCGCTACGGCCGGACGCCGCTGCCGCCCTACATCGAGCGGGAGCCGGACGCGGAAGACGCGGAGCGCTACCAGACGGTCTACGCGCGCGCGGAGGGGTCGGTTGCCGCGCCCACGGCCGGGCTGCATTTTACGCCCGCACTGCTGGAGGCGCTGGAGTCCGCCGGCGTGCGCACCGTGCGGCTGGTGCTGCACGTCGGCGTTGGCACGTTCCGGCCGGTCGAGGTCGAGGACCCGGCCCAGCACCGCATGCATGCGGAGCGGTACGAGGTCCCCGCCGCGGCGGCCGAAGTGCTGAACGAGACGCGGGCGCGGGGCGGCGCGATCTGGGCTGTCGGGACCACGGTGGTCCGCGCGCTCGAGACGGTGGCGGACGAGCGCGGCGTCATCCACCCGGGGGAGGGCTGGACGGACCTGTTCATCCGGCCGCCGTACCGGTTCCGGGGGGTGGACCGGCTGATCACGAACTTCCACCTGCCGCGCTCGACGCTCCTCATGCTGGTGGCCGCGTTCGGGGGCTACGACAACGTGATGGCCGCGTACCGCGAGGCGGTGCGCGAGCGTTACCGGTTCTACTCGTATGGCGATGCGATGGCGGTGGTGTGAGAGGGCCCGGGCCAGGGCAGGGGCGGGAGACAGGCCACCCAGGACCCCGTACTCTTACTCGTGCACGGACTCGTCCTCGGCCTCGACCGTGACCGATGTTTGAGTTCCGCATCACCGCCACCGAGGGCGCCGCGCGCACCGGTACGCTGCGGCTGCCGCACGGCGTGGTGCGCACGCCGGCGTTCATGCCGGTCGGCACGCAGGCCACGGTCAAGACGCTGACGCCGGAAGAGGTCCAGGCGGCTGGCGCGGACATGATCCTCGCCAACACGTACCACCTCTTCCTCAGGCCCGGGCACGAGCTGGTGCGCCAGCTCGGCGGACTGCACCGCTTCATGCGGTGGGACCGACCGATCCTGACGGACTCCGGCGGATTCCAGGTCTTCAGCCTGGCGGACATCAACGAGGTGCGCGAGGACGGCGTCGTCTTCCAGAGCCACATCGACGGCTCGCGCCACCTCTTCACCCCCGAGCGGGTGATCGACATCCAGCGCGCGCTGGGGGCCGACGTGATCATGGCGTTCGATCACGTGCCGCCGGGCCAGGCGGACCGCAAACTCGCGGTGGAGGCGCACGAGCGGACCCTCGCCTGGCTCGCCCGTTGCCGTGCGCGCTTCGAGGCGTTGGTGGCGGAGGACGACGGCCCGGCGCAGACGCTGCTGCCGATCCTCCAGGGCTCGACGTTCGCCGACCTGCGACGGGACGGGATCCGCCGCATCCGCGAGATCGGAGACTGGCGCGGCATCGCCATCGGCGGGCTCTCGGTGGGCGAGCCGAAGCCGCTGATGTACGCGATGCTGGAGGTCGTCGAGCCGGAGGTTCCGCGGGAGTGGCCGCGCTACCTCATGGGCGTCGGCTACCCGGACGACCTGCTCGAGGCGATCCGCCGCGGCGTGGACTTGTTCGACTGCGTCGCGCCGACCCGCAACGGGCGCAACGGCACGGCGTGGGTCGAGGACGAGGGGCAGGTCAACATCCGCGCCGGCCGGTTCCGCGCGGACCCCGGGCCGCTGGACCCGGCGTGCGACTGCTACACCTGCCGGACGTTCAGCCGCGCGTACCTCCGGCACCTGTTCGTCGCGGGCGAGGTGCTCGGGCTCCGGCTGCTGTCGCTGCACAACGTGCGCTTCCTGCTGCGGCTGGTCGAGCGCGCGCGAGCGGCGATCGAGGCGGGCGAGTTCGCCGCCTGGAGCGAAGACTGGCTCGCGCGCTATCGCCGCGCGCGCGCCGAACACGAGGAGGGAGGGACGACGTGATGTGGAGCATCCTTGCACTCGCAGCGCCCCAGCAAGGCGGCGCAGGGCTCGCGCCGATGCTGTTCATGTGGGGCGCTTTCATCCTGATCTTCTGGCTGCTCATCATTCGGCCGCAGCGCAAGGCGCAGCAGCGGCACCAGGAGATGCTGAACGCGCTCAAGCGCGGTGACGAGGTCATGACCGACGGCGGCATCATCGGCGAGGTCGTGCACCTGAAGGACGACCGCGTCACCATCAAGACGGCCGAGAACACGCGCATCGTCGTCGCACGGCCGAAGATCGCGCGCGTCTTCACCCAGAAACCCGAGAGCTGAGCCGGGATGGCCGAGCTTCCGATCCGCCTGCTGGGAGACCCGGTGTTGCGCCAGAAGGCCGAGCCGGTGACCGAGATCGACGACGAGCTGCGGCGCCTCATGGATGACATGATGGACACCATGTACGCGGCCGACGGGGTGGGACTCGCCGCGCCGCAGGTGGGCGTCAGCCGCCGCGTCATCGTCGTGGACATCCGCGAGCGGAACACGCCGCCGTTCGCGCTGGTCAACCCGGAGATCGTCGAGCGCAGCGAGGAGCTCGCCCGGGAGGAAGAGGGCTGCCTCAGCATTCCGGGCCTCAGGGAGATCGTCGAGCGCCCGGCGCGCGTCGTGGTCGAGGGTCTGGACCGGGACGGCAACGTCCGCCGCATCGAGGCGGAGGGGCTGCTCGCGCGTGTTCTCCAGCACGAGGTGGATCACCTGGACGGCATCCTGTTCATCGACCGTCTCAGCCCGTTGAAGCGGCAGCTCCTCCTGAAGAAATGGCAGAAGGTGAAGCCGTGACGGTCCGGGGGCGGCGTGGCCGTTCGGCTGTTCGACGGGCCGCGAGGGCGTGCGCGGTCCACGGCACAGGCGCATGAGGATCCTCTTCTGGGGCACTCCCGAGTTCGCGATCCCTTCGCTGCGGGCGCTGCTGGGCGAGGGGCACGAGGTGGTGGGCGTGGTGACGCAGCCGGACCGGCCCGCGGGTCGGGGCCGGACGCTCCACGCGCCGCCGGTGAAGACCGTGGCGCAGGCCGAGGGGCTGCTCGTGCTGCAGCCGGAGAAGGCGCGGGGGGAGGAGTTCCGCCGGCAGATCGCGGCGCTGCGGCCGGAGATCTCGGTCGTCGTCGCCTACGGCCAGATCCTCAAGCGCGACATCCTGGATGTACCGGCGCGCGGCTCGATCAACGTGCACGCGTCGCTGCTGCCGGAGCTGCGTGGCGCCGCGCCGATCAACTGGGCGATCATCCGCGGCCACGAGCGAACGGGCGTGACGGTCATGCGCATGGTCGAGGAGATGGATGCCGGGCCGATCCTGCTCCAAGTCGAGGAGCCGATCGGGCCGGACGAGACCGCGTCGGACCTGGCGGCGCGCCTCAGTGAAGTGGGCGCCGCCGCGCTGATCGAGGCGCTGGTGCTGCTCGAGGCGGGCGAACTCGAGGAGGTGGAGCAGGACCACGGCGCCGCGACCTACGCGCCGCGCATCACGCGCGCGGACGCGCGCATCGATTGGTCCCTCGACGCCGTGAGCGTGGCGCGGTGGATGCGTGGGCTGGACGAGCAACCCGGCGCCTGGACCATGCTCCGCGGCCAGGAGATCAAGGTGTACCGCCCGCTCCCCGTTCCGGACCACGTGCACGACGCCGCGCCCGGAACCGTGCTCGAAGCGCGGGCGTACGACCCGGCGCAGAGCCTGCTCGTCGCGTGCGGCCGTGGGGCGGTGTGGGTGCGCGAGGTGAAGCCGGCCGGCCGGCGCCGCATGACCTCGGCCGAGTGGCTGCGCGGCCGCGCCGTCGCTCCCGGAGACCGGTTCGACTGATGCTCGCGCGCCTGCACCTGGTCACGGATGACGCGGTGCTCCGCGCTGCCGATTTCCGTGAGCGCGCCCAGGCCGTGCTCGCGGCGCACGGGTCGGCGCTCGCGCTCCACCTGCGGGGCCACGGGGTGTCGGGCGCCGAGCTGTTCGAGCTCGCCCGGGACCTGGCGTTCGGCGCGGACGGGGCGGGCGCCGAGTTGCTGGTCAACGACCGTGTGGATGTCGCGCTGGCCGCCGGCGCCGACGGCGTGCAGCTCGGCCGGCGCTCGCTGCCCATCGCGGCGGCGCGCGCCCTGCTGGGCGCCGACGCGTGGATCGGCTACTCGGCACACGGCGCGGAGGAGGCGGCCCAGGCGGCCGCGGACGGCGCGGACTTCATTCTGGTGGGCACGCTCTACCGCACGGCGTCGCACCCGGAGCGGGAACCCGCGGGGGTCGAGCGGGTGCGGGAGACGGTCGCCGCCCTGGCACCCGCGGAGGTGCCGGTCATCGGGATCGGGGGTATCACGCCCGAGCGGGTCCGTGAGGTCCTCGCGGCCGGCGCCTACGGCGTCGCCGTGCTGGGTGGCGTGTGGCACGCCGCCGACCCGGTGGCTGCCGCCGCAGACTACATCGCCGCGCTCGGCGTGAGCGGCTGAGCGCCTGGAGTCGAAGACCCATGCAGGCAACCGGGGATCAGATCGAGATCACGTTGAACGGCGAGCCGCGGCGTGTGCCCGCCGGGTTGACCGTCGCGGGTTTGCTCGCGGAGCTGGGCCTGCATCCGGGCCTGGTCGTGGTCGAGCACAATCGTGAGATCCTCGAGCGCGCCCGTCTCGCCGAGACGCCGGTCGAGCCGGGCGACGTGTTCGAGATCGTCCATTTCGTAGGGGGCGGGTCATGACGACGACGACGATGCCAGCGGTCCGGGACGATCCGCTCGTCATCGCGGGCCGGGCATTCCGTTCGCGCCTGATCGTGGGCACCGGCAAGTACCGGGACAACGAGACGATGGTGCGTGCGATCGAGGCGTCCGGCGCGGAGATGGTGACGGTCGCGGTGCGCCGCGTGGACCTCGACCGGACCAAGGAGGAGGGGATCCTCTATCACCTGGATCCCGAGCGGATCTTCATCCTCCCCAACACGGCGGGCTGCTACACGGTGGAGGAGGCGGTGCGCTACGCGCGGCTGGCCCGCGCGGCCGGGCTGAACGATTGGGTGAAGCTCGAGGTGATCGGGGACCAGCGGACGCTGCTGCCCGACGTGACCGCCACGATCGAGGCGGCGCGCATCCTGGTCGCCGAGGGGTTCAAGGTGCTGGCCTACACCAACGAGGACGTGGTCACGGCGCTCCGTCTCGAAGACGCCGGCTGCGCCGCGGTCATGCCGCTCGCCAGCCCGATCGGCAGCGGCCTCGGGCTCGTGAACCCGTACTACATCCGGGAGATCAAGCGCCGCCTCTCGGTTCCGGTGATCGTGGACGCCGGCGTCGGCACGGCGTCGGACGCCTGCATCACGATGGAGCAGGGCGTGGATGGGGTGCTGATGAACACCGCGATCGCGGAGGCCCGTGACTCCGTCGCCATGGCGCGCGCCATGCGCCTCGCCGTCGAGGCCGGCCGCCTCGCCTACCTCGCCGGACGCATGCCCCGCCGCGAGGTCGCCGTGCCGTCCTCGCCCCTGACCGGCATGTTGGACGGCGGCGGCGCGAGCAGCACTTGAGGGGCGTCACGCCGGGCCGCCGCGCGGCGCTGGACGTCCTGCGCGCCGTCCGGCGGGGAGCGCTCGCCGACCGCGCCCTCGCCGACGCCGTCGCCCGCCTCGATCCGCGCGAGCGTGCCTGGACCCAGGAGCTGGTCTACGGCACGCTACGCCTGCGCGGCCGGATCGACCACATGCTGGCGCCGCTCGTGCGCCGCGGGCTGGCAAAGCTCGAGCCCGACGTGCTGGACACGCTCCGGCTCGCGGCGTACCAGCTCCTCGAGATGGACGCCGTGCCGGATTACGCCGCCGTGTCGCAGGCGGTGGAGCAGGCGCGCCGCGTCGGCGGGCGGGGCGCGGACCGGCTCGTGAACGGGGTGTTGCGCGCCTGGCTCGCACGCGGCGCGCCGCCAGACTGGCCGGACGAGGAGAGCGACCCGGCGGGCTTCCTCGCCACGTGGGGTTCGCATCCGCGCTGGCTGGTCGAGCGCTGGATCGGGCGTTGGGGCGCTGAGGAGACGCGGCGGCTCGTGGAGGCGAACAACCGGCGGCCGGAGCTGTACCTCCGGCCGATCGGCGTCCCCGTGGCCGAGGCGCTGCGCCGGCTGGCAGCGGCCGGGATCGCCGCGGAGCCGGTGGCGTTCGCGCCCGACTCGGTTCGGCTTGTGCCGCCGGCCAGCGTGTCGGACGCGCTGGCCGCCGTGCCGGCCGTGGTGCAGGACCCGGCCGCGGCGCTCGTGGTCCGGTACGCCGCCGTCCCGCCCGGCGGCCTGGTCGCGGACCTCGCCGCGGCGCCCGGCGGCAAGGCGCTGGCGCTCGCGGTGGAGGCGCGGTACACCGTGGCCGCGGACGCATCCTTCAGCCGGATGGGTAAGGTTCGGGAGAACGCGCAGCGCCTCGGCGCGTCGCGGCTGGGCCTCCTGGTGGCCGATGCTCGCCGGCCTCCGCTGCGCGACGGCGCCGCCGATGCCGTGCTGCTCGACGTCCCCTGCACGGGCACCGGCACCTTCCGTCGGCACCCGGATGCGCGCTGGCGCCTGCGGCCCGAGGACCTCGCGGCGCTCACCGCGCTCCAGCGCGAGATGCTGGAGGCGGCGGCCGCGCTGCCGCGGCCCGGCGGCCTGCTCATCTACTCGACCTGCTCCCTCGAGCCGGAGGAGAACGAGGCACAGGTGGACTGGTTCCTGGAGCGTCATCCCGAGTACGTGATCCGGCCGCCGGCCGGCTTCGACCCCGCGCTGCTGGACGCGCGGGGCTGCCTCACCGTGCTTCCGCAGCGGACCGGCGTGGACGGCGCCTTCGCCGCGCGCTTGGAGCGTCGGGCATGAGCTGGCGGATGGGGGACTCGATCCGCCGGCGCAGCGGCCGCAGCGCAGGCAGCGCTCCGCGGGGAGGCACGCCCCGCGGTGCCGTCGCGCGCTGGCTCGGCGCGGCCCTCCTGGTGGCGCTGGCGGCGTTCGGCACCGGCTACGCCGTCGCTGCCCGGGTCCTTTTCCCGCCGCCGCCCGAGACGGATGCGGGAGTCGCCGTGCCGTCGCTCATCGGCCGCTCCGCGGATGAGGCGCGCCGCGAGCTCCGCGACCGTGGGCTCGAGGTGGCCGAGGTGATCGAGCTGCCTCACCCGGATCGGCCGGCCGGCGTCGTGATCGCGCAGACCCCCCTGGCCGGCCAGCGGCTGCGGCCGGGCGGCAGGGTCTCTCTGGGCGTCAGCTCCGGCCCGCCCCGCGCACGGGTGCCGGACGTGAGGGGCCTGCTCGCCGAGCGCGCCGCAGCGCTCGTCGTCGTGGCGGGGTTCGAGGTGGAACAGCGGTGGGAGGAGAGCGAGTCGCCCGTCGGCACGGTGATCGGGATCGAGCCGGCCCCGGGCACCGAGGTCATCGTGCCTGCGCCGCTCACGCTCCTCGTGTCCAGCGGCCCGCCCGCCCTGCCGGACGACACCCTCCTGCCCGATCTCGTGCCGCCGGACACGCTGGCGCCGGACACGCTCCCGCAGGCCTGGTGAGTGCGTCCCTCCGCGTCCTCCACCATGGACGGGAACACACGGAACAATCGGCGCGACAGCCGCTATTAGTCGCTGCGAACGAGAGGCGTCCACCGTCGTCCCACGGATGTGCGAGCGGACCTGCAACCGGCTGTTCCTGGGCTGCGTGCTCATCGCGATCACGATCCTGGTCGCGATCGGGTGGACGGAGCGCGGACGATTCGGGCCCCTCGAGACCGGCGCCCGTGCGCCCGCGTTCGAGGGCCGCACGCTCGATGGCCGGGCCGTGTCGCTGGAGGAGCTGCGCGGCCGCGTCGTCGTGCTCAACGTGTGGGCGACGTGGTGCGCGCCTTGCGTACGGGAGCTGCCCGCGCTCGAGCGGCTGCACCGCGCGCTCGCGCCCCACGGTCTCGCCGTCGTCGGCGTCAACGTGGATGCCGCGCCCGCGCTGCCCCACGGCGCGGCCCAGGGCCTCGAGGACTGGGTCGCGACGTTCGTGGAAGAGCTCGGCCTCACGTTCCCGATCTGGCTCGACGCCGAGCGCGAGATCGAAAAGGCGTACCGGATCACGGGCCTGCCCACGACGTTCGTCATCGACAGGGACGGCCGCATCGTGCGCCAGGACCGTGGTGCCGTGGCGTGGGACCAGCCGCCCCACTCCACGCAGATCCGCGAGCTTCTGGAGCGTTGAGCCGTGGCAAGGCGCGTCACCGAACTGATCACACGCAACTGGACCCTCAAGCTCACCGCCCTCGGGCTCGCGCTGCTGCTGTGGAGCGTCGTGAAGGCGGAGGCGCCGGTCCGCGTGACGATCCCGGACGTTCCGGTCGAAGTGGCGCTCCGCGACGCGCGCTGGGCCCCCGCCGCGCCGCCCGCGCCCGGCACGGTCAGCGTCGTGTTCTCCGGTCCCGTCCGGGACCTGCTCCGCCTCGCCGTGGAGCGGCCGCGCATCGTGATCCCGGTGGATGAGGTCAAGGACAGCGCGGAAGTGCACCTGCTCCAGCCCCGCTGGGTCCAGGTCGGGGACGACGGCGAGCGCGTGCGCGCTGAGGACATCCGGCCCAGCACGGTCCGGCTGTCCTTCGAGCGCGTGACCACGCGGCTGCTCCCCGTGGTCGCGGCGACCCGCGGGGAGCCGCTCGCCGGCTACCGGCTGGACGGGCCCATCCGCGTGGACCCGCCGGCGATCACCGTGAGCGGGCCCGCCAGCCGGCTCGCGGAGCTCGAGGTCGTGCGCCTTCCGACCGTGGACATTTCCGGGTTCACTGGGCCGACGGCGATCACGGTGTCCGTGGACACCGCCGCCCTCTCCGGCCTCGCCGTCTCGCCGGAGCAGATCACGCTCACGGTGCCCATCGTGCCCGTGCCGCCGGACACCGCGGCGGACACCGTGACCAGCGCGGCCAACGCCATCCAGAGCCGTTGGGGGGAGTAGCCGTGTCCGCATCGGCTCCACTGGTGCTCGGCATCGAGACGTCCTGCGACGAGACGTCCGCCGCCGTCCTGCGCGGCGAGAACGAGCTGCTTGGCCACGTCATCCTCTCGCAGGACGTCCACCGGCTCTACGGCGGCGTGGTGCCGGAGCTCGCCTCACGCGCGCATCTCCGCGCGCTGGACGACGTCGTGGACGCCGCACTCGCGGAGGCGGGCGTGCGGCTCGAGGACATCGACGTCTTCGCCGCCACCGCCGGCCCGGGCCTCATCGGCGCGCTGCTCGTCGGACTCACCTGGGCCAAGGCGGCCGCGTACGCCTGCGGCCGGCCGATCGTCGGCGTCCACCACCTGGAGGCGCACCTCTTCGCGGTGGCGCTGGAGAACCCGGCCGCCCAGCCCCCGTTCGTCGCGCTGATCGTCTCGGGCGGCCACACGCTGCTGCTCTGGGCGCCCGAATGGGGGCGCTACGAGCTGCTCGGCGAGACGCGGGATGACGCGGCGGGCGAGGCGTTCGACAAGGTCGCGCGCATCCTCGGGCTGGGCTTCCCGGGCGGGCCGGCCATCGAGCGGCTCGCCCGCGAAGGGGATCCGACCGCCCACCCGTTCCCACGCCCGATGCTCGGCCCCGCGCCACGCCCCGGCGAGCGGGAAGAGTTCGACTTCTCGTTCAGCGGGCTGAAGACCGCGGTGCTCAACCGCGTCCGCGAGCTGGAGGCGCGCGGCGAGCTCGAGGCGGAACGCGCCAACCTCGCCGCCTCATTCCAGGCCGCGGTGGTGGACGTGCTCGTCGCCAAGACCGTGCGCGCCGCCGAGCTCTACGGCTGCCGCCGCGTCCTCGTGGGCGGCGGCGTCGCCGCCAGCCGCGCGCTCCGCGCCGCCCTCGCCAACGCCCTCGGGCCCGACGCCGAGCTGTTCTTCCCCTCGCCGCGCCTGTCCACGGACAACGGCGCCATGATCGCCCGCGCCGGGCTCTTCCACTACCTGCGCGGCGAGCGCGCCGGTTTGGACCTCGCGGCGCGGGCCGACCTGCCGTTCCCCGGCATGACCGGGCGCTGACGGAGGCGGCCGTGCTGACCCTGCTCCACGCTTCGGACCTCCACTTCGGCCCCCACTACCTGCCGAGGGTGGGCGAGGCGTTCCTGCGGGCCGCCCATGAGCTTGCGCCCGACGCCATCGTGATCAGCGGCGACTTCACCCAGCGGGCCAAGCGCGCCCAGTTCGCCGCGGCGGCCGCCTTCCTGCAGCGCTTGCCGGCGGTGCCCCGGATCGTCGTCCCCGGCAACCACGACGTGCCGCTCTACCGCGTCTTCGAGCGCCTCTTCCAGCCGTACCGGCTCTACCGCGAGTACATCTCGCCCGAGCTGGACAGCGTGCACCGGCTCGAGGGCGCCGTCATCGTCGCCCTCAACTCGACCGCGCCGCTGCGCGCCATCACCAACGGCCGCATCGACCCTGCGCAGCTCGACTTCTGCGCGGACGCGCTGAGGGCGGTGCCGCCGTCGGAGGCGCGCATCGTCGTCGCGCACCACCACTTCGCGCCTGCGCCCGACTACGAGGGCGGCCAGGTCATGCCCCGCGCCAAGCGCGCGCTGGACGTGTTCACCGCGTTGCGGGTCGAGCTGATCCTCGGCGGGCACCTGCACCGGGCCTACATCGGCAACTCGCTGGACGTCTACCCGGGCAAGGACCGCGAACACGGCGTCATCATCGTGCAGTGCGGCACGACCACGTCACGCCGTGGGCGCGCACGCGAGCGCGAGAAGAACTCGCTGAACCTGATCCAGATCGACGCCGGGACGATCCAGATCACCCACTACATGTACTTCGAGGACGTGGCTGGCTTCGCGCCCGTGAGCCGGCACATCTTTCCTCGCAACGGGCGCCGGTACTTCGCCCCGGCCGTGCCGGACCTGCCGGCGGAGGGAGCGTGAAGATGTCCGCCCTCCGCCGGGTCCTGCTCGCCATCGCCCTCGCCGGCGCCTGCGGGTTCGGCGCAGCGCCGGCCGGGGCGCAGCCCCAGCGGGCAGACAGCCTCGAGATCAAGGAGATCCGGTTCGTCGGCGCGAACACGTTCCCGCACAGCTTGCTGCGCGCGGCCATCCGGACCAGCGCGTCGCGGTGCAGGAGCCCCGTGCTGTTCGTCGCTTGCTGGTTGGGCTTCGCCCGCGACCGCCGCTACCTCGACGACACGGTCCTGCGTCAGGACTCGGTGGGCCTCACCCTGTTCTACTGGGAGCGCGGCTACCGCGAGGTCGTCGTGGACCCGGACACCGTCTTCGAAGGCGGACGCGCCGTCGTCGTCTTCAACATCCAGGAAGGGGAGCCGGTCCGGCTCGCCTCCTTCGAGATCGTGGGCGCGGAAGAGGTCCTGCCGCCCAACGCGCTGCGCAACCTGCCGCTGCGGGTGGGCGAGCCGTTCAACTTGCTGGCCGTCGAGGCCGCGCGCGACACGCTCATCAACCGGCTGGTGAACCGCGGCTACGCCCGTGCCGAGGTGCTGCGCTCCGCCGACATCCGCACGGACTCTGTCCGCGAGGCGAGCATCGTGTACGAGGTCTACCCGGGCACGCAGGCGCGCTTCGGCGAGATCGAGGTCCATGGCGCGGAAAAGGTCTCGCCCACCGTGATCCGGCGCATGCTCACCTTCGCGCCCGGCGACCTGTACCGCCGCAACGAGTTGCTGCGGAGTCAGCGGAACCTCTTCGGGCTGGACATCCTGCGCCACGCCCAGATCACCGCGGTGCTGGACCACGAGCCGGACAGCATCGTGCCGGTCGTCGTCCAGGTGAACGAAGGGGACACGCATCGGGTCCGCGTCGGCGCAGGGATCAACACGGCCGACTGCGCCAACGCCGAGGCGCGCTGGACCAGTCGCAACTTCTTCGGGGGTGCGCGCCGGCTCGAGGTGCGGGGCAACGTGGTCAACGTCTTCGCCGAGGAGCTGGGCGCCTTCCCTTGCTGGGACACGGGCGAGGGCATCTACGGCAAGGTCGCGGGCTCCCTGGCCGTGGACTTCGTCCAGCCCTGGTTTTTCGGCGCCCTCAACACGTTCAGCAGCGGGGTCTTCATCGAGCGGCGCAGCCTCCCCGAGGTCTTCGTTCGCACCGCCCTCGGCGGCTACGTCAGTATCACCCGGCGACTGGACTCGCGTTCGAGCCTCACCCTCGCGTACCGCCCCGAGCTGACCCGGCTCAACGCCGCGCAGGACCTGTTCTTCTGCGTGAGCCTGGTGGCGTGCGCGGATCGCGACATCCAGATCCTGCGCGATCCGCACTGGCTGGCGCCGGTAGCGCTGTCCTACGCCCGGGACGAGAGCAACGCGCTGTTCGCGCCCACCCACGGCTACATCCTGCGGGTGGACCTCGAGTATGCGGCGGCCCTCACGGGCTCGGATTTCGCGTATAGCCGTCTCGCGGCGGAGTGGAGCGGCTACTGGGAGATCGCCGACGACGTGGTGCTCGCGGGGCGGCTCCGGCCGGCCTGGGCCCGTTCCATCGACGAGCCCGGCGCCGGCCTGGGGCTGCATCCCCAGCGGCGTTTCTTCTCCGGGGGGCCGTCCAGCGTGCGGGGGTACGCGCAGAACCGGCTGGGGCCCAAAGTGGTGACGGTAGACGCGAGGCGCTTCCTGGCACTGCCCGACTCCCTGGGCGGGGCGGGGTGTACCCCCGCAGCGATCAACGACGGCTCCTGCGATGCGGGTCGGCTCGACCAGGCGCGCTACCCGGACGCGTTCGAGCCCCGGCCGACCGGCGGGGCCGCCGTGCTCGAGGGCAGCGCCGAGCTGCGCTTCCCCCTGTTCGGCGAGCGGCTGCGCGGCGCCGCGTTCGTGGACTTCGGCCAGGCGTGGAGCCGCGCCGAGGACTTCGGGCGCGGCAGGCTGGTCTGGACCCCGGGCTTCGGCGTCCGCTACTTCACGCCCATCGGCCCGATCCGGGTGGACCTGGGCTACAACCCGGGCCGCACCGAGTCGGTGCGCGTCATCACCACCGACGTCTGTGAGCAGACTGCCGCCGGTTGCGTGCCCATCAGCGGCGACGGCCCCGTCGACCCCTCGCGGCTCCGCAACACGTCCCGGCTCCGGCTGCTCGACCGGCCGATCGAGTGGGATCCGAACCCGAGGGGCGAGTTCCTGCACCGCTTCCAGCTCCACCTCTCCATCGGGCAGGCGTTCTGACGATGGCGCGCGCGCTCCGCATCGGCTCCGCCGTGGCCGCCGGGATCCTGCTCGGCGTCGTCGCCGCCGTCGTCGCCGTCTACCTCCTGAGCGAAACGCGCTTCGGGGCGGAGCGGGTGCGCGCCTTCCTCGTCAGCAGGGTCGAGGAACGGATCCAGGGCGAGCTGCGGATCGGCGCCGTTCGCCCGGGGCGGCTGTTGGGTGGCGCCGTCATCGAGGACTTCGCCGTCGAAGCGCCGGGCGGCCGCCCGTTCCTCCGTGCGGACAGCGTTCGCGTCCGCTACGACCTGCTCGACCTCCTCGCCGGCCGCTGGGTCTTCCGCGACGTCGTCCTCTACTCGCCCGTGGTCGTCATCGAGCGCCTCCCGGGCGACACCGCGTGGAACTACCAGCACACGTTCGCGGACCCGACGCCGGAGGAGGACGGCGGGGGGCCGGCCCCGTACATCCTCATCGAGAACGCGCGCGTCGTCGGCGGCACGATCGTCATCCGCTGGCCTTGGGAGCCGCAGCCGGGCGAGGCCGTCGAGCCGGAGGACACGGTGCGGCTCATCCTGGAGCGGGCGCCGCGGGTGGGCGACCACGGCACCGGCCTGGTGCGTGTGGTGCGGTTCGAGGACGTGAACGCCGAGCTGCCCCGCGTGTTGTGGAGCTCGCCGATCGAGGAGGGGCGCCTCTTCGAGGTCGCGTCCCTCGAGACCCGCGGCTTCATGTACGAGGAGCCGTTCGAGCTGCGCCACTTCCGCGGCACCGTCACGCAACGGGACTCGGTGATCTCCATCGATGCCCGCGACCTCCGTCTCCCCGGCAGTCGGGCCACGGGTGCCGGCCGGTTCATCGATCGCGCCGAGCGCGACGTCTTCGACCTCGACATCCAAGGCGATCGGATCGCGTTCCGCGACCTCCGGTGGCTGTACCCGAACTTCCCGGAGGAGGGGGGCGGGAAGGCCCGCATCCGCATCCAGACGCTGGACCCCCGCGGCACGCTCTGGCTCGTCGAGGACGCGCACCTTCGGGCGCCGGGCACGGAGGTCGCCGGCACGTTCGGCATCGTCACGGGCGATACCCTCTACTTCACGCGCGTCGATCTGCGCGCCTCCCCGCTGAACCTCGAGGTGCTCGCCGACGTGCTGCCCGGCGACCTCCCGCTCGAGGGGCTGCTCGTCGGCACCGTCGAGGTCGAGGGCCCGATCTCCGCGCTCCAGACCAGCGGCGACCTCCGGCTTTACGCCACCGCGCCGGTCCGGTCCACGTCCGCCATCCGCTGGGCGGGGATCGTGAACATCGGCGAGGAGCTGGTGTTCCGGGGCATGCGCGCCCGCATCGCCGACCTCGACCTGGCCCTGCTCGCCGCTCTCGGCGTGAACACGGGGCTCGCCGGCTCGATCTCCGGCGACATCGAGGCGACGGGGCGCCTGGACCGCGGCATCACGTTCGCCGGCCGGATCGAGCATTCCGTGCCGGACCATCCGACCTCCCTGCTCGAGGGCCGCGGCCGCGTCCTGGTGGCCGGCGACCGGCGCGAGCTCGAGGCCACGCTCGAGGCCCGGCCGCTGGCGCTGGATGCCCTCGCGGCAGCGAACCCGTCCTTGCGCCGGCTGCGGGGAGAGGCGCGGGGCACGTTCTCGGTCTCGGGCTCGCTGGACGACCTGTCGGTCCAGGGCGAGCTCGAGACGCCCGGCGGCCGGGTCGATGTCGAAGGCCGCCTCGACGTCGGCGGCGCCAGACCCGCCTACGACGTGACCGGCCGGGTCAGCGCGTTCCGGCTCGATCGCGTTGTGCACGGCCTGCCCGAGACCACCGCGGACGCCGAGTTCCGCTTGGACGGGGCGGGGAGCGACCTCGCGACGATGCGGGCGGCGGCGCGCATCGACCTCGAGCGCGCCCGCTTCGACGGCGTGCCGATCCATCGTAGCGTGGTGGCGCTCCAGTTCGAGGACGGGCTCGCCCGCGTGGACAGCCTGCGGATCCGCACGAGCGCGGGCAGCTTGGAAGCGGAGGGTGACTTCGGGCTCGTTCCGGAGCGGAGCGGCACCATCCGTGTGGCCCTCCGGTCCGATTCCCTGGGCGCGCTGGACCGCGTGCTCCTCCCCGACTCTCTCGGCGCTGCTCTGGTCGAACCCGCGCCGTCGCGCATCGGCGGACGGATGCAGCTCGCCGCCGACGTGGTCGGCTCCATCGCCGGCTTCGACGCCACGGGCGAGGCGCGGTTCGTGGAGGCGCGGCTCCACGGCGCCGGTGCCGCGAACGCCGTGCTCCGGTTCGCCGCGACCGGCGTCCGGAGCGACAGCGTCCGCATCGAGGCCCGGGCCGATGTGGACTCGCTCGCGTACGGCGACCGGTTGCTCACCACCGCCGCGCTGCGCGCGAGCTACAGGGCAGGGGGCACGGGCGAGCTGCGGGCGGAGGCGAGCGCGCCCGGCGAGCAGACGTTCTCCGCTGCCGCGGCGTTCCGCCGCGTCGGCGGCGGCTTCGAGGCCGATCTCCACGAGCTCGGCTTCGCGACCCACGGCACGACCTGGGTGCTCGACACCGCCGCCACGCTGCGACTGGATGAGCAAGGCCTCGCCGTCGCCGGGTTGCGCCTCCACCAGCCGGACGCAGAGGGGCGCATCGGCATCGAGGGTCGGCTGCCATGGAAGCCGGCCGGCCGAGCCCGGGATTCCGCCGATGTCGGGCCCGCCTCGGCCGATTTCCGCGTGGACCTGCGCAACGTCCGCATCGCCGACTTCCTCGGCGCCGCCGGCCCCGAGCCCGCCACCGACGGCCTGCTGGGAGGCTGGGTCCGCGTCGGCGGCACCGCACGCAACCCCGTCATGGACGCCCGCTTCACGCTGGGCGGCTTCCGCTACCAGGACGTCCGGCTCGACAGCATCGCCGCCGACCTCGGCTACCGCGACCGCCGGCTGACGGCGCTGCTCAGCGCCGTGGACGGAGGACGCTCCATCTTCGTCGGCTCCGGCACCATACCCGTGGACCTCTCGTTCGCCCACGTCGAGCAGCGGCGCCTGGACGAGCCGCTCCGCTTCTCGTTCCACGCCGACAGCGTGCCGGCCGGGCTGCCGCTCTCCTTCTTCGACGCGTTCCGGGACGTGCGCGGCCGCATGGACGGCACGCTCACGTTCGGCGGCACCACCCGCAACCCCACGCTCGGGGGCGAGTTCACGTTGAGGGGCGCGAGCGCGTTCTGGGAGCCCATGGGCGTCCGGTATCGTGACGTGCAGGGCACCTTCCGCGTCCTGAACGACAGCGTGCTGGGCGTCGACGTCGGGTTCCGGAGCGACCCCGGCCGCGCAGCCGTCCGCGGGCTGATCACGTTCCGGCCGCTGAACGACCCGCGCTTCGACCTCGCCATCCGTCTGGACCGCTTCCGCGCCGCGGAGCGCCGTGACGTCGAGGTCACCGGCACCGGCGAGCTGCGCCTCACCGGCCAGTACACCCGGCCGGTCGTCGCCGGCTCGTTCGAGGTCGACGGCGGCGCGCTCTACCTCGACGAGCTCTGGCGGCAGTACAACGTCGTGCAGCTCGGCGGGCCGCTGCTCTACGAGGTGATCGACACCACCCGCGTCTCGGTCCGGCAGATCCTGCCGGCCAGCGCGCACCCGTTCCTGCGCAACATGGTCGTGACCGGCACCGTCCGCGTCGGCCGCGACTTCTGGCTGCGCAGCGAGACGATGAACGTGGAGGTCTCCGGGGAGCTGGACGTGGAGATGGACCGCAGCGCCGAGGACCTCCGCCTGACCGGGACGCTGGACGTCGTGCGCGGCACGTACCTGCTGGCCAGCGGGCCCGTCGTCCGCCGCTTCCAGGTCCGGGAGGGGACCGTCGAGTTCGTCGGCACGCCGGGCATTGACCCGAACCTGGACATCACGGCGCAGTACCCGGTGCGCACGCGGACCGACCCGCTGCTCATCCAGGCGCGCGTCACGGGCACGCTGCTGAACCCGCGGGTCGCGCTGAGCAGCGACGCCGATCCGCCCATCGCGGAATCGGACCTGCTCAGCTACCTGATCTTCGGCAGGCCGACCTACGCCCTCGCGGCGAGCGAGCAGACCGCGCTCGGCGCCGCCGCCGGGCAGATCGGCCTCCAGGCCATCGCACCGACCGTCTGGGGGTACGCGGCCAGCGGGCTCGAGGTGTTCGCCCAAAACGTCGGCATCGACTACCTCAGCCTCACGGCGGAGGGCGCGCCGCAGGGGCTGGCCGGCAGCTCCGGGCTCGCCGACCTGTTCGCCGGCACCCAGGTCGAGCTGGGCCAGTATCTGCGGGAGAACCTGTTCATCGCGTTCACGCGGCGGCTCGCGGGGGAGACCACGAAGCTGCCCGGCATCCGGCTCGAGTGGCGGATCGCCCCCACCTGGACCGCCGAACTCTTCTCCGAGGACCGCTTCGCGAGGCAGCCGTCGTTCAGCTTCGACCAGAGCCCCACCGTCAGCCGGATCTACGGCTTCTTCCTCTTCCGCGAGTGGGGGTACTGAAGCCCGCCCGGAGGCGGGTCCCGGGGCGGCGCCGCGCGTCGAGGGGCGCTCGCGCCGCTGACCTCCGTTCTCCGGTGTCGGCATCGGGCCCGGGAACGGCGCCGTGACCGGCATCACCAGCGCGGGCTCCCGCACCACGTCCGCGTCTTCCGCACCGCCGGCCAGCCCCGGCGACCCGACCGCCCGACCGAAGGCGTAGACCCCGGTGACGATCGCCACCGGGCTCGCCCAGCGACGGCGACGGGCCCCGCTCTCGCGCTCCGGGCTGGACCGCCACGCGCCCGAAGGGGTATGTTTTCGGCGGTAACCGGACCTGGAGGGGAGCGCATGGAACGCGTCAAGGTTTTCATGCTCATGGCGGGGCTCACCGCCCTGCTGGTCGTACTGGGCGGTGCCATCGGGGGGCAGAGCGGAGCCGCCACGTTCTTCATCCTGGCCGCGGTCATGAACTTCGGCATGTACTGGTTCAGTGACCGCATCGTGCTGCGCATGTACGGCGCCCGGGTCGTCGGGCCCGAGGAGGCGCCCGAGCTCTACGAGATGGTGGACCGGCTGCGCCGTCGCGCGGGCCTGCCCATGCCCACGGTCGCGATCGCGCCGTCCGAGCAGCCCAACGCGTTCGCCACCGGCCGCAACGCCAACAACGCCGTCGTCTGCTGCACGGCCGGCATTCTGCGCCTCGTGAGCAAGGAGGAGCTGGAAGGCGTCATCGCCCACGAGCTGGCCCACATCAAGCACCGGCACATGCTCGTCGGCACGCTCGCCGCGACCATGGCCGGCGCCATCGCCATGATCGGCGACATCGTCCGGTGGGGAGCGATCTTCGGCGGCATCGGCCGTAGCGACGACGAGGGCAGCAACCCGCTCGCGCTGCTCGCCATGGCCATCGTCGCCCCTATCGCGGCCATGATCATCCAGTTCGCCATCAGCCGCCAGAACGAGTTCCAGGCGGACCGGACGGCGGCGCTCATCTCGGGCAAGCCGCTGGCCCTCGCGGGCGCGCTCAGGCGCCTGGAGGCGTACGCGCGCCGCATCCCGATGGAGGTCAACCCGGCGGCGGCGCAGCTCGCCATCGTCAACCCGCTCGCGGGCCAGCGCGACCTCGGCTTGCTCCGGCTCTTCAGCACGCACCCGCCGACGGAGCAGCGCATCGCCCGCCTCGAGGCGCTCGCCGCGGACCCCTCGTTCCACCGGCTCAGCGCCTGATCGGCGCGGCGGGGCCACGAGCGTGACCCCACCACTCCACGAGACCCGGGGTGCGGCCAGCGCGGGCGCCGGCCGCACCTTCGTCATCCTCAACCCCGCCGCGGGCCACGATGACCCGGTGCGCCTCCGCCGCCTGATCGGCGGCGCCTTCGCGGCGCGTCTCGCACCGTTCGACCTCGCCGAGACCGCCCACCCCGGCCACGCCACCGAGCTGGCCCGCGACGCGGCCCGCCTCGGCTACCGCGCCGTCTGCGTCGTCGGCGGCGACGGCACCATCGCCGAGGCCGCCACCGGCCTCGTCGGCACCGGCGTGCCGCTCGCCATCATCCCGCGCGGCACCGCCAACCAGGTCGCCCAGAACCTGCACATCCCCCTGGAGCTCGAGGGCGCCGTGGACGTGGCCATCGCAGGCCAGCCCGTCCACATCGACCTCGGCACCATCGACGGCCGCGCCTTCGCCCTCGTCGCCGGCGCAGGCCTCGACGCCGCCGTCATGGCCTCCGCCACACGCTCCCTCAAAGAGCGCTGGGGCTTCGGCGCCTACATCTACGCCGCCGCCAAAGAGGCGCTCGGCGCCGCGCCCGCCGACTTCCACATCGTCGCCGACGGCCGCGAGTTCCAGGTCCGCGCCGTCAGCGTCATGCTCGCCAACGTCGGCGAGCTGTTCACCGCCTTCCTCCCCGTCTCCCTCTCCCTCGCCCCCCAGCCCTCCCGCTCCTGGCAGGACGGCCTCATCGACATCGTCATCCTCGCACCCCGCAACCTCGCCGACTTCGCCGCCGTCCTCTGGAACGCCGCACGCCACCGCTTCAGCGGCGACGACCGCCTCATCCACCTCCAGGCCCGCGAGGTCTCCATCAGCGCCGAGCCCGCCGTCCCCGTCCAGATCGACGGCGACCCCGCCGGCAGCACGCCCGTCCACGCCCGCGTACTCCCCGCCGCCATCCAGGTCCTCGTCCCACGCGACGTCGAAGCGACCCGGAAGGGTTGACCCGATCGAGCCCTCTTGCGATCTTTGAGGGCTGAACCGCTTCCGAACACCGACGCACGGGAGAGTCCGACTATGCCGATCCCCGCCACGCAGATCCGACGGGGAACCGTGGTCGTCATGAACGGCGACCCGTGCCGCGTCATCGACTTCCACCACCACACGCCCGGGAACCTGCGCGCGTTCGTCCAGACCAAGCTGCGGAACCTGCGCACGGGCCAGCTCTTCGAGCACCGCTTCCGCGCCGCCGACCAGATCGAGACGGCAGCGCTCGAGACGCACGAGCTCCAGTACCTCTACAACGACGGCCTGCACTACCACTTCATGAACCAGGCCAACTACGACATGCTCGTGCTCGATGAGGAGACGCTGGGCGATGCCGCGCAGTGGCTCACGCCCGAGCTCGTCCTGCTCGCCGAGTTCTACAACGGCCGCCCGATCGGCGTGCAACTGCCCTCGTCCCTCGAACTGAGGGTCGTCGAGACCGAGCCCGGCGTGCGAGGCGATACGAAGACGGCCGTGATGAAGCCCGCGAAGCTCGAGAACGGTGTGACGATCCAAGTGCCCGCGTTCATCAACGAGGGCGACGTCGTCAAGGTGGATCCGTCGGAAGGGAAGTACCTGGGGCGCGTGAGCTGAGAGCCGGGGCCGCGCGCCCTCACAAACGACCCGCCGTCTCCCTCGTCCGTACCGCCGTAGACCACGACTCCGAGCCCAGCGGCGACTGCGCCGCCGCCGGCAACGACCTCCAGTGCAGCGGACCCCAGCCGCCGCGAAGCGGCGGCGGAGCCGAGGGCCGCAGGCCCGGGGCCCCGCGCCCGTTCCGCGGGTGCGACGCCTGGCGCAGCGGAGCCCGGCGAACGCTCGGGGGTATAGCCAGAGCCCGCCCGGTCCTCCCCGGGTGGACTCCCGGTCTTCAGCCACGATCTATGCGTGACGAAACGCTGATTGTCCGCGGCGCCCGCGAGCACAATCTGAAGAACATAGACGTCGAGATCCCGCGTAACCGCCTCGTCGTGATCACGGGGCTGTCGGGTTCCGGCAAGTCGTCGCTCGCCTTCGACACCATCTACGCCGAGGGCCAGCGCCGCTACGTCGAGTCGCTGTCCGCCTACGCGCGCCAGTTCCTCGGCGTGATGGAGAAGCCGGATGTGGACGTGATCGAGGGCCTGTCGCCCGCGATCTCCATCGAGCAGAAGACCGCCGGCCGCAACCCGCGCTCCACCGTCGGGACCATCACCGAGATCTACGACTATCTCCGCCTGCTGTGGGCGCGGTGCGGCACACCGCACTGCCCTTCGTGCGGCAGGCCCGTGCGTCCGCAGTCGGCAACGCAGATCGTGGATCGGATCATGGCGTGGCCGGAGGGCGAGCGCATCGAGATCGCCGCGCCGCTCGTCCGGGGCCGCAAGGGCGAGTTCCGCGACCTGTTCGAGGACGTCCGCCGCAAGGGGTTCGTGCGCGTGCGGGTCGACGGCGAGGTGTACGACCTCGAGCAGCCGCCGAAGCTGAACCGGTACGAGAACCACGAGATCTCGGTGATCGTGGACCGGCTCGTGGTCCGCGAGGCCGACCGCCCGCGCCTCGCCGACTCCGTGGAGACCGCCCTGCGGCTGGCGTCGGGCATCGTCGAGGTCGTGCGACACGGGACGAGCCCGTCGCGTGGCGCCCCGGCGCCCCGGCAGCCCGAGGTGTTCCTCTTCAGCGAACGCTACGCGTGTGTCTACTGCGGCACGAGCATCCCAGAGCTCGAGCCGCGGCAGTTCTCCTTCAATTCGCCGTACGGCGCGTGCCCGGAATGCGGCGGGCTCGGGACGCGGCGGAAGGCCAGCCCGGAGCTCGTCGTCGGCGACCCGAGCATCTCGATCCTCGAGGGCGTGATCCTGCCGTGGGGCGAGCCGACCGGGCACCTCCGCCGTTCGGTGATCCCCGGCCTCGCCGCCCACTACGGGTTCGACCCGAACACGCCGTGGGGCGAGCTGCCGGAGTCCGTGCGTCGCGCGTTGCTCTACGGCTCCGGCTCGCGCAAGATCCGCTTCCCGTACCGAGCGGGGGGCACGCAGGGCTACTACACCGAGCCCTGGGAGGGCATCCTCGCCAACATCGAGCGGCGGTACGCGGAGACCACCTCGGATGCGGTGCGGCAGCAGCTCGAGGAGTTCATGACCACGCTGCCGTGCACGGCGTGCGATGGGACGCGTCTGCGCCCCGAGAGCCTCGCCGTCACCGTCGCCGGCCGCTCCCTCGGCGATGTCGTACGGATGAGCGTGGCCGAGGCGCTCGAGTTCTTCTCCGCGCTGCCGCTGGCCGATGCGGGCGCGGCGTCCGGCGACGGCGCCGAGGCGTCGGATGCCTTGCCGGCGGCCATCGCGGGGCCGATCCTCAAGGAGGTATTGGACCGGCTCCGTTTCCTCCGCGATGTCGGCCTCGAGTACCTCACGCTGGGCCGCAGCGCGGAGACGCTGTCCGGCGGCGAGGCGCAGCGCATCCGCTTGGCCACGCAGATCGGCAGCCGGCTGGTCGGCGTGCTCTACATCCTGGACGAGCCCTCCATCGGCCTGCACCAGCGAGACAACGAGCGCCTGCTCGCCACCCTCGAGCAGCTCCGGGACCTGGGCAACACGGTCATCGTGGTCGAGCACGACCGGGACACGATCCTGCGCGCCGACTACATCGTGGACCTCGGCCCCGGCGCGGGGCGACACGGCGGCCGCGTCGTGGCCGCGGGGCCGCTGGAGAAAGTCCTCGCCAGCAAGGAGTCGCTCACGGCGGCGTACCTGCGCGGGGACCGCGAGATCCCGTGTCCGCCCGCGCGGCGTCGGCCGGAGCCGGGCCGCGAGCTCGTCGTGCGGGGCGCGCGCCAGCACAACCTGAAGAACATCACGGTGCGCTTCCCGCTCGGCACGTTCATCTGCGTCACCGGCGTCAGCGGGTCGGGAAAGAGCACGCTCGTCAACGACATCCTCTACCGGGCGCTGGCGCGGCACTTCTACCGTGCCCGGGTGTTGCCCGGCGAGCACGACGGCATCGACGGCCTCGAGCACCTCGACAAGGTCATCGACATCGACCAGTCACCCATCGGCCGCACGCCGCGCTCGAACCCGGCGACCTACACGGGCGTCTTCACGCCCATCCGTGCGCTCTTCGCCGGGCTGCCGGAATCGAAGATCCGTGGCTACTCGCCGGGCCGCTTCTCCTTCAACGTGAAGGGCGGCCGCTGTGAGGCGTGCCAGGGTGACGGGGTCGTGAAGATCGAGATGCACTTCCTGCCCGACGTCTACGTGACCTGCGATGTCTGCCGCGGCAAGCGCTACAACCGCGAGACGCTCGAGGTCTTCTACAAGGGCCGGAACATCGCCGATGTGCTGGACATGACGGTGGACGAGGCGCTCGAGTTCTTCGAGCAGGTCCCCTCGATCCGTCAGCGGCTCCAGACGCTGGCCGACGTCGGGTTGGGCTACATTCACCTGGGGCAGTCCGCCACCACGCTGTCCGGCGGCGAGGCCCAGCGGGTCAAGCTGGCGGCGGAACTGTCCCGGCGGGACACCGGCCGAACGTTGTACCTACTCGACGAACCGACGACGGGGCTCCATTTTGAAGATGTCCGGCTGCTCCTCCAGGTCCTCCACCGGCTCGTGGACCGGGGCAACACCGTGATCGTGATCGAGCACAACCTGGACGTGATCAAGACCGCCGACTGGATCATCGACCTCGGCCCCGAGGGGGGTGAAGGCGGGGGAGAGGTGGTCGCCGAGGGTCCGCCGGAGGCGATCGCGGCGGCGCCGGTCTCCCACACGGGCCGCTTCCTGGCCGAGGTGCTGGGCATGGCGGCGGTCGGGTGAGCCGTCCCCGGTCCGGGACGCGTGGGCGCCGCGCGGACGCGCCCGCCATGCCCTTGGTGGAATGAAACACGCGTCCGCGCACGCGCGTACCTGCATCGAGAGCGGTGAGCGCGTGTCGTCTCCGGAGGGAACCTATGGTGACGCGAGAGGACTTCGAGAGCTACCTGATCCGCCTTGGCGTGGAAGTCGAGGAGGTGGCCGACGGCATGTGGGCACTCCGGAGCGAAGACAGCCCGACCCCCGTCGTCGTCCACTACGCGCCCCCGGTGGCCATCCTCCGCCTGAAGGTCATGGACCTGCCCCCGGATGCGGACGACGTGCGCTTCGCTCCGCTCTACCGCCGGCTGCTCGAGCTCAACGCGACGGACATCGTGCACGGCAGCTACGGCATCGAGGGGAACGACCTCATCCTCTCCGACGCGCTCGACGTGGAGACGCTCGATTTCCCCGAGCTCCGCAACTCGTTCGAGAGTCTCGTTTTCGCTGCGACGACCCATCTCCCGGGGCTCGCCGAGCTCGTCCCGGTTGCACACGAGGGCTAGCGCCATGGGCATCCTGCAACGACTGTCCCTGCTCATTCGCTCCAACCTCAACGACGCGATCTCGCGCGGTGAGAACCCGGAGAAGGTCCTCAACCAGGTGATCCTCGACATGCGCGAGCAGCTCGCCCGCGCGAAGCAGGAGGTCGCCGTCGCGATCGCGGATGAGCGCAAGCTCAAGGCGCAAGTCGAGGAGGAGCGCAGGCAGGCCGAGGAATGGGAGCGCCGTGCCATCCTCGCCGTTCGGGAGGGCCGAGACGACCTCGCCCGTCAGGCGCTGCTGCGGCAGCAGGAGTACGCCGAGCGGGCTGCCGCACTGGAGGAGACCTGGCGGCGCCAGGCGGCCGAGACGGAGAAGCTGAAGAACGCGCTGCGCGAGCTCAACGACAAGATCGAGGAGGCCAAGCGCAAGAAGAACCTCCTGATCGCCAAGCAGAAGCGCGCGCAGGCGCAGAAGCGGATCCACGAGACCATGGCGGGCCTCTCCGACCGCTCCGCCTTCGAGGCGTTCGACCGCATGGCCGAACGGATCGAGGAGGAGGAGCGCCGCGCCCTCGCCGCCGCCGAGGTCAGCGAGACGCTCACCGGCGACACGCTCGAGCGCGAGTTCGCCCGCCTCGAGGTCGCGGACGTGGACCAGCGTCTGTTCGCGCTCAAGCAGCGGCTCGGGCTGGCCGCCCCCTCCGCGCCCCCTGCGGCCGCGCTGCCCAGTGGCGACTCCGGGAACAGCGTGGCGACCGGCGCCAACCAGCTCAAGCCGGCACACGTCGACGAGGAGGACGGCCTGATCAAGGACGCGGAGCTGGAGGATCGGGCCTGACCCCTCGATGAGCCGCAGCACCTCCACCGTCGTCGCCGGCTCGATCTTCGCCGTCCTGCTGCTGCTGTTCCTCTACAGCGTGGCGGAGGTGCTGCTGCTCCTCTTCATCTCCGTCCTGTTCTCGCTGTACCTCGGCGCCATCACGGACACGCTGCAGCGCCGCCTGCGCCTGCCGCGAGGCATCGGCCTCTTCCTGGCCGTCCTCGTCACCGCGCTCGGCCTCGTCGGCGTCGCGTACCTGATCGTCCCGCCCGTCACGGAACAGACCCAGGAGCTCCTCCAGGCGCTGCCGCGCGAGCTCGAGAGGTGGGAGGCGTGGCTCCTCGCACTCGCCGAGCGCTCGCCCCTCGCCATCCAGCTCCTCGGCCCGCTCCAGGAGGGACAGAGCTACGTCGGCAACATCCTCCAGGAGATCGGCGGCTACTTCCGGGGGATGGTGCCCTACGTCTTCAGCGGGGTCCAGTTCCTGATCCACGTGGTCAGCGTCTTCGTGATGGGCGTCTACATGGCGCTCCGGCCCGCGCTGTACCGCGAAGGGTTCATCGCTCTCGCGCCGCCCGTCCACCGGGAACTGGTCCGCGACCTGCTGTCCGACCTCGCTCACACGCTGCGCGCCTGGATCGTGGGTCAGCTCCTGGCGATGTTCTCCCTCGGCCTGCTCACCTGGGTCGGCCTCGAGGCCCTCGACGTGCCCTACGCCCTCGCCTTCGGGGTCTTCACCGGCGTGGTGGCGATCATTCCGTTCTTCGGCACGCTCATCTCCACGCTGCTGCCGGCGCTCTTCGTGCTCGGTCCCCAGGGGCCGGTGACCGCCCTGCTCGTCATCGGGCTCGGCATCATCGTCCATCTCGTCGAGGCGAACCTGATCGCGCCGATGATCATGGAGCGCCAGGTCCAGCTGCCGCCCGTGCTGACCATGCTCAGCGTGCTGATCATGGCCCACCTCCTCGATGTGATCGGCGTGCTCGTCGCCGTGCCCGTGCTGGCGACCGTGATGGTGGTGGTTCGGCGGATCTACGTGCACCGGGTGCTCGAAGGGAAGGGCTTCCGCCGGGCCGTCCGCGATCAGCCGGTGGAGGTGCGCCTCCCCGCTGGCGAGGACGTGATCGTGCACCCGGAGGCCCAGCAGGCGACCTTGCCGACGGTGCTGGAGGGTTGAGGGGGCATCGGGCCTGGGGCGGGCGCGAGGAGGGCAGGGGAAACAGACCTCGGCGGTGCAGGCTCCGCAGCGCTGGGCCGACCGAGCGATGGAGTGATCCTGGGGCCCTGCGTAGGATTCCCTGCCGGGCTCGGAACTCTCCTCGCCGACAGGGAATCCATGGCCCGCTTCGCGCCGGACAGTTCAGCGCTGGCCGGGGCTGGCGCGACGGCACACGCGGCCCGCTCCTCGGGGATCCGGGTTCAGTCGGGCGGGCGGGATCGCCAATTGCGTTGGATTTCGCATTCGAATGCAGTATGGTGGCTGCCCCCGGAAGCCCTCACCGCACCACCCCGTCCTCCACCACCCGCACCGCCTCGCTCTCTTCCTCCACCCCCCGTCGCAGGGTGAACGACGCCGGCGCGCCGACGCGGATCCACCGTCCGCCGCCCGGCGCCGACTCCAGTGCGGATGCCGCGGGGTGGATGAACAGGCCCGTGGCGTCGATCGTGTCGCGGGCGGTCAGCTCCGCGAGGTCGCCGATGTCGATGATGCGGCCGCCCCTGCGCTCGAGCGGCTCGTCGTAGTTGATGGCGAGGTCCGCGCGGTAGGGAGGCAGACCGGGGATCACCACCGTGCCGCCCAGGACGAGCACGTCGTTCACCGCGCGGCCGTTCTCCAGCAGCGACTCGTAGGCGGCGATGTCCACGCGCTCGTACGCGCCCGTGGCGATCGCCTCGAGGGCGCTGAGGATCGCGACGAAGTTGACCTTGCGCAGGTACTGCTTCTCCGGGTCATCCCGCCATCCGCCGGACTCGATCAGCACCGTGCTCGTGCCCCAGCTCTGCATCAGATCGCCGAAGGCGCGGGGATTGAACGTGTCGTCGTAGCGCGCGATGTGGCCGGGGACCAGCGGCTCGATCGCGTTGCGGATCGCGGCTGCGACGAGCTTCGCGCGGCGCAGCACGTCGGTCTCCCGGCGGGTGCCGTCCGGCGGCGGCGCGAGCAGTGCGATGGCGGCCAGGCGGTCCGTCGTGCCCACGCGGGTGCGCACGTTCTGGTCGTGCAGGTTGAAGCCGAAGGCGGGGCGGTAGCGGTCGCGCACCGCCTTGAGCGTACGGCCTTCCGGCGTGGCCAGCGTGCGAGCGTCGCGGTTCACGTCGATGCCCTGTGCATTGCGGCGCTGGAAGCGCTCCGCGCCGTCCGGGTTCAGCATGGGGATGAACAGGACGGTCAGCCGCTCCTCGAGCTGCCGGACGCGCGGGTCCGAAGGCGCGGCGGCGAAGAAGGAGAAGATGTCGGCGAGCGCCATGGACGCCGTGGACTCATCCCCGTGCATCTGCGACCACAGCAGGACCGTGGTCGGCCCGCTGCCGAACCGCACCAGGTAGAGAGGCCGCCCTTCCGCCGACCGGCCGACCTCCTCGCGGGTGAGGTTCGGCGCGCGGTCGATCACGGGCCCCACGGCGCCCCAGTACTCGGCGTGGGTGAACTCCCGCTCCGCGAACGCCGGGAGCCGGTGCCGCTCGTGCAGCGCCAGCAGCTCGGCGACGGTTTGCGAGATCGTGGTCGGGGGCTCGTATTCCCGCGGCCCGGCGCCGGCCCGTGCGGCGGCGGCGGGCGAGGCCGCCGCGTCCGCCCGCGCTCGCGGGACGGCCGTCGCCGTCAGCGCCTCCCACACCGCGCGCGAGATGTCCGCGCCGACGCGCGCGCTGCGCTCCTTGTCGTCGAACCCGCGGGTCAGCACGACCAGCACGTACGGCTCGCGGCCCGGCGGGAAGACGATGCCGCCGTCGTGGTGGATGCGGGTGATCCAGCCCGTCTTGTGGGCGACCCGCGTTCCGGGCGGCAGGCCGGCCGGGATCATCTCGTTGAATTCCTGCGCGGCGAGGATGTCGATCATCTCCTCACAGCCGGCGCGACTCACCTCCTCGCAGCGCGCGATCGCCTCGAGCACCCGCGCGAACGCCGCAGCGGTCGTCGTGTTGTTCATCCCGCGGGCGTACGCCGGCCCGTCCTCCACGCCGCGCAGCACGCGCATCCCCGGCGCGCCCAGGCGAGCGAGGGTCCGCGCGATGCTGTCCGGCGTGACGTAGGAGATGAGGTTGTTGGTCGCCAGGTTGGACGACCGGACGATCATGCGCCGCGCCAGCTCCCGAATGGGCCGCTCTTGCCCCACCGCGTCGTACAGCTCCGTGTCGCTGTCATCCTCGGGGGAGAGGGCGTACGTGCTGCCGTCGGCAATGCTGCGGAACTCGTTGACGACGGGGATGCGCGCGTCCAGCGAGAGCCGCCCCGCCTCCACCTGCCGGATCAGCTCGAGCAGCACCGGGACCTTCATGGTGCTGGCCGCGTGCATGGTCACGGTGTCCCCGATGCCGAGGCGCAGGCCGGTGGCGAGGTCCACCAGCGCGACGGCGACCTCCGCGGGCGCCTCCTGCGCGATGCGAGCGCGGAGCTCCGTTTCCAGGCGTGCGAACGTGGCCTCGGGGTCGCCGGGCTGCACCCGTGCCGCGCCCGCTCCGGCCGGCGGGCTCGGCGGCTGCACCTGTCCACCCGGGCCGGCGCAGGACCAGGCCACGGCAATGCCGGCGAGCAGGACCGTCTTCCTCATCGCTCTGCTGCACTCCGGTTGTGTTGGCGTTGTCCCCCGCGGGCGCATGATGGCCCCTGAGGAGGGGCCGAGGCAAGCCGCCGCATGCTTCTTGCACCCCCGAACCGAGAGCGGGGTCGTACAGGAGGAGGGGCGGAATGACGCGTCGGCCGTGGGGCGGGCCGTCCCGTTACGAGCGGGAGTTCTTCCGGGACTATCTCGAGCGGATGGAGCGCGAGGAGCGGATGGGCATCCACGACCTCAGGGAGCGCTACGGCCGCTACAGCGGCGGCCCGCCGGACTCGTACGAGTACTCGGAGCGCACCATCGAGCACCGGCGCCGCTCGGGCCGTGGGCCCATCGGCTTCACGCGTCCGCTCGCCCCGCCGCCGCGGGGGTGGGGCAGGGAAGCGGGGGGCCGCCCTGGCCGCCGCGCCCGGGACCGCCGCCCACGCCCTCGCCCCGGCCCGCCTCGCCCGCGCCCCGGCGCGTGGGACTACGAATACGGCTGGTGACGCCGTCCCGCTCGCCTACCGGTACAGGAGGTACCGCTCCCGGAGCTGCCGGAACTCCGCGAGCGGCCCGGCCCACGGCGCGGTGATCTCCTCGACGCCCGCACCGGCCATGATCTGCTCCCGGAGACGGGGGGTGCCGGCCAGCCGGTCGAAGTGGCTCCGCACCCATTCCAGCCGGTCCGGGTGCAGCCGCCGGATCTCGACCAGCGCCGCGACGGCCGCCACCGTCGGGTCGTAGACCGCCCGGTCGGTCGTCACGAAACGCACCCCCTTCACCGGCTCCCCGCCGTAGCGGCCGTCGCCGGGGTTCTCCGGCGTGAACGTCACCGCCTCGAAGCGGACACCCGGGAAGCCGTACTCGTCGAGCCGTCGGGCCAGCGTCTCGTGGTCCAGCCAGGGCGCGCCGATCTGCTGGAACGCCGCGTCGGTCCCACGCCCCACGGAGAGGTTCGTGCCCTCGAACAGGCAGGTGCCGGGGTAGTGGGTCGCACTCTCGAGGTCGGGCATGTTGGGCGAGGGCGGCGTCCACGGCAGGCCGGTCTCGTCGAACCACTGCGACCGCCGCCACCCCTCCATCGGCACCACCACCAGGTCCGCGCCGATCCCGTACTCCTCGTTCACCAGCCGAGCCAGCTCGCCCGCCGTGAGACCGTGCCGCATCGGGACCGGGTAGAGCCCGACGAACGACGCTTGCGCCGGCTCCAGCACCGTGCCCTGCACCAGCTCGCCCCCGATCGGGTTCGGCCGATCCAGCACCACGAACTGCAGGCCGTGCCGCGCCGCCGCCCGCATCGCGAGGGCCATGGTCCACACGTACGTGTAGTAGCGGGCGCCGACGTCCTGGATATCGAAGACCAGGACATCCAGCCCCTCGAGCATCTCGGCGGTGGGCTCGCGTGTTTCGCCGTAGAGCGAGTGGATCGGCAGCCCCGTTTCCTCGTCCCGCCCGCTCGACACCCGCTCACCCGGGCGCGCCGTGCCCCGGATCCCGTGCTCCGGGCTGAACAGCGCCACAAGCTCGACCCGCGGGTGCTCGTGTAGCAGGTCGATGGTGCTGCGGCCCTGCGCGTCCCGGCCAGTATGGTTGGTGATGAGGCCCACACGCTTGCCTTCCAGCACGCTCGCGCCCTGGTCCATCAGGACGTCGATCCCGAGCCGGACCGCCTGCGCCGGCTCCACACCCGCCCGCTCCCCGGCCACAGCCCCGGCCTCGGTGCCCGCCTCGCTTCCACACGCGGCCGCGGCCCACACGGCCACGACCAGCGCCAGACGTTGCGCCGTTTCCCGCCAGTCCTTAGCTTTCCCCATTCCGGATCGATCCTGTCATCGTGTTCCAACCCCGGCCTCTCCCGGGCGTGGGCCGGGACCGCCGTCAACTGTGATGACCGAGAGCCTCGGCCGCAACCCGGTGAACGATATGACCCACCGATTCCTGGCGCTGATCTCCCTCATCGCGCTGGCTGCCTGCGCGCCGTTCCGCACGGAGACCCCCAGCCCCGACGCGAGCGCGGACGCATGGGTCGAGCAACAGCTGCAACGCCTGACGCTCCGGCAAAAGGTCGGTCAGATGGTCATGCCGTGGCTGGGCGGCGAGTACCTGGCCCGGAACAGCGACGCCTACGACAGCCTCCGCCAATGGGTCGTCGACTACGGCGTCGGCGGCATCATCATCTCCATCGGCGCGCCGCTCGAGGTGGCTGCCAAGCTGAACATGCTCCAGGAGCAGGCCGACCTGCCGCTCCTCATCGCCGCGGACATGGAGAACGGGCCCGGCATGCGCCTCAACGGCGGCGTCGTCCTGCCCTACGGCATGGTGCTCGGCGGCGGCACGCAGTTCCCGCCGCTCATGGCCCTCGGCGCCACGGGCGACGAACGCCTCGCCTTCGAGCTGGGCCGGATCACGGCGCTCGAGGCGCGGGCCGTCGGCGTCCACATGATCTACGCGCCGGTGGTGGACGTCAACAACAACCCGGCCAACCCGATCATCAACACCCGGAGCTACGGCGAGGACCCGGCCAGCGTCTCGCGCCTGGCCGCGGCACACGTCCGGGGGCTCCAGCAGCACGGCACGCTGGCCACCGCCAAGCACTTCCCCGGCCACGGCGACACGGGCGTGGACTCGCACATCGAGCTGCCCGTCATCACCGTGGATCGCGCCCGGGTGGACTCCGTCGAGCTGCCGCCGTTCCGCGCGGCGATCGCCGCGGGCGTGGCCGCCGTCATGAGCGCCCACATCGCCTTCCCGGCACTCACCGGTGACTCGGTCCCGGCCACGCTCTCGCCTCGGATCCTCGAGGGGCTGCTGCGCGAGGAGCTCGGCTTCCAGGGCCTCATCGTCACCGATGCGATGAGCATGGGCGGCATCGTGCGGGGCTACGGCAACGCGCAGGCGGCAGTGATGGCCGTCAAGGCCGGCGCGGACGTGCTGCTCATGCCGCCGGACATCCGGACCGCCATTGACGCGGTGGTCGCCGCGGTCGAGCGCGGCGAGATCCCGGAGGAGCGGATCGATCGCTCGGTCCGTCGCCTGCTCCGGGCGAAGGGGGCCCTGCGGCTGCACGAGCGGCGCACCGTGGACCTGGACCGCGTCGCGGATGTCGTGGGCTCGCGTGAGCACTACGCCGTGGCCGCCGAGATCGCGGCCCGCTCCATCACCGCCGCCCGGGACCGCGACGGGCTGCTCCCGCTCACCCGGGACCGGATCCGCCGCGCGCTCAGCATCGTCTACACGGACGACTACGATCCCCTTGCCGGCCGCACGTTCCAGCGCAGTCTGGCCAGACTGCTGCCGGGGACGCGCGCGGTCTCCATCGACGCCCGTACGACGCCCGCGCAGCTCGATTCGCTCCTCGCGGCCGCGGACGAGGTGGACGTCGTCCTCTTCTCGCCCTTCATCCGCGTCGTGGCGTGGAAGGGCGACATCGCCATTGCGCCGCACGTGGCGGAGTTCGTCGCCCGCGTCGCGGAGCGCCGGCCCACGGTCGTGACCACGTTCGGCAACCCGTACGTCCTCTCGCAGTTCCCGAACGTGGGCACGTACGTGCTCGCGTGGGGAGCGCAGGATGTGCTCCAGGAGGCGGCCGCCCGGGCGCTGACCGGCGAGGCACCGATCACGGGCAAGCTGCCGATCTCGATCCCGCCGTACCACGAGCTCGGAACCGGTCTGACGATCGAGCCCGTGAAGGCGTCCCGGAGCGCGCCATGACCGCTCCCGGCCTCCCCGTGCGCCCCAGCGTCTGCGCGGCGATCCTGGTGGTCGCGTGCGCTGCGCCGGCGCCGCACCAGGTGGGCGGCGCGCAGCCGCGGACGGACGCGGCCGCCCCGGCTCCGGCCGTGACGCGGCGGGGCGGGGGGCGCCTGACGCTGGCCGCACCGGAGGAGGTCGGCCTGGACCCGGCCAGACTCGCCCGCGTCGACTCGCTCATCAACGACGCGATCCTCGCCGGCGCGACGCCCGGCGCGGCCCTGGCCATCGGCCGCCACGGCCGGCTGGTCCGCCTGGGCGGCTATGGCCGGCTCGACTGGCGGAGCGGGTTCGGTCCCGTCACCGATTCCACGATCTACGACCTGGCCTCGCTCTCGAAGGTCATCGGCACCACGACCGCGGCGATGATCCTCGTCGAGGAGGGCAGACTCGACCTCGACGCGCCGGTCGCGCACTACCTGCCCGAGTGGCGCGGCAAGGGGGACAAGGAGCGAGTCACGGTCCGCCACCTGCTGACCCACTCGTCCGGGCTGCCGGCCTACGCCCCGCTCTGGCGCCAGCTGCGCGGCCGGGACGCCTACGCGCGCCGGATCGGCGCCATGGGCCTCGATCACGCCCCGGGCAGCCGGACCGTGTACAGCGACCTCGGCATCATGGTGTTGGGGTTCATCATCGAGGAGGTGACCGGCCAGACGCTGGACGGGTTCCTCGATGAGCGGGTGTTCGACCCGCTCGGCATGCGGGACACGGGATACAACCCTCGTTCGTGGGCGGATCCCGTCCCCGCCGTCGCGGCGTACGGCGAAGCGGGGCCCGGAACGGACGGCAGTCCGCCGATCCTCGCCAGAGTGGCGCCGACCGAGGTGGACACCGTTTTCCGTCACACACACGTCCACGGCGTCGTCCACGATGAGAACGCGTACGCCCTCGGCGGCGTCGCCGGTCACGCCGGGCTCTTCTCCTCGGCGCGCGACCTGGCCGTCTTCGCGCAGATGATGTTGAACGGAGGAGAGTACGGCGGGGTACGTGTGGTGGATTCCGCGACCATCGCGCTCTTCACGCGTCGCGCCGAGGGCTCCGGCCGAGCGCTCGGCTGGGACAAGCCCGGCCCGAGCGATCCGTTCAGCCCGCGCGCCTACGGACACACGGGCTTCACGGGCACCAGCGTCTGGATCGACCCGGAGTACGACTTGTTCGTCGTGCTCCTCACGAACCGGATCAATCCGACGCGCGACAACACGAAACACGCCGCCCTGCGCAGGGCCGTGCACGACGCGGTCATTCATGCGATCACCGACATGCCGGTGAGGAAGCGCGAGGGGGCGAGAAGCGATGAAGTACGCCAGTAGATCTCCGCTGCGCGTGTGGGATCACGCGCTACCCTACAACCTGGACCATCGGACAGCGAACATGGCTCAACACACCGAACGTGTTCCTGTGGTGATCGTCGAGGAGCACGAGGACATCGCGCGCCTCATCGCGGATCGCATCGCGACGCTCATCCGCACCAAGCGCGCCGCCGGCGAGTACGCCGTCCTCGGGCTCGCGACGGGCTCCACGCCGATCGGCATATACCGCGAACTGATCCGCCTGCACCGCGAGGAGGGCCTCGACTTCTCCAACGTCATCACGTTCAATCTCGATGAGTACTACCCCATGCAACCGGATAGCATCCACAGCTTCCACCGGTACATGTGGGAGAACTTCTTCGAGCACGTGAACGTCAAGCCGGAGAACGTCCACATCCCTCGCGGCGACATCCCGCGCGACCAGGTGGAAGCCTACTGCCGGGAGTACGAGGCCGCCATCGAACGGGCCGGCGGGATCGACTTCCAGATCCTCGGGATCGGCAAGAGCGGCCACATCGGGTTCAACGAGCCGGGCTCCGGCATCGATTCCCGGACCCGCCTGGTGACGCTGGACACCATCACCCGCAAGGACGCCGCCGCCGACTTCTTTGGCGAGGAGAACGTGCCGCGCGAGGCGATCACCATGGGCGTCGCCACGATCCTCGAGGCCCGTGAGATCGCGCTCATCGCCACCGGCGAACACAAGGCGTCCATCATCCGCCGCGCCGTCGAGGGCGACATTTCTCCCGACGTCGCCGCCACGTACCTCCAGACGCATCCGAACACGACCTTCTACGTGGACAGCGCCGCGGCCAGCGAGCTCACGCGGGTCCGTACGCCCTGGCTGGTCCGGGAGGTCGAGTGGACGCCCGAACTCACCGAGCGCGCGGTCATCTGGCTCTCCGAGGAGACCAAGACGCCGATCCTCAAGCTGTCCAGCACGGACTATCGGGAGAACCACCTCAGCTCCCTGCTCGCGTCCTACCCCTCGGTGGACGTGCTGAACAAGACCGTGTTCGCGCGCCTCGCGGCCAAGATCTGTGACAACCCGCGGCTCCCGCACGGGCGCCGGATCATCGTCTTCAGCCCGCACCCGGACGATGACGTGATCAGCATGGGCGGCACGCTGCGGAAGCTGCACGAGAACGAGAACCATCTCGTGGTCGCCTACATGACGTCCGGCAACATCGCCGTCTTCGACCACGAGGTGCGGCGGTACCTCGACTTCATTTCGCGCTTCCACCGCGAGGTCGCCGGCATCCAGAACGGGGCGCTGGACGAGTTGATCGCCCGCATCGAGAGCGCGCTCGCGCGGAAGAAGCCGGGCGAGGTCGACATCCGCGAGGTGCAGGACATCAAGCGCGAGATCCGTGAGGCCGAGGCGGTCAGCGCCGTCGAGTCGCTGGGAATCGCGCGCAGCGCCTGCCGCTTCCTGAACCTGCCGTTCTACCAGACCGGCAAGGTGCGCAAGGACCCGATCGGCGAGGCGGACATCCGGATCATCCTCGAGCTGTTCGAGGAGGTGAAGCCCGAGGTCATTTACGTGGCCGGCGACCTGTCCGATCCGCACGGCACGCACCGGATGTGCAAGCAGGCCATCGAGCTGGCGCTGCAGCGGTACCAGGGGCCGCAGCCCGAGGTCTGGCTCTACCGCGGCGCCTGGCAGGAGTGGGCCGTCCACGAGGCCGATGTGCTGGTGCCGCTCTCGCGCGAAGAGTTGCGACGCAAGATCCTCGCGATCTTCAAGCACCAGTCGCAGAAGGACGTCGCGCCGTTCCCGGGGCCGTACGACGAGCGGGAGTTCTGGCAGCGCGTGGAGGCGCGCAACACCGCCACGGCCCGGGACATGGATCGCCTCGGCCTGCCGGAGTTCCACGCGATGGAGGCGTTCGTGGTGATCCGCCCGTCGGCCCAGCGGCGTAGCATCCCGGCGCCGGCCGCCGAGCCCGAGATGTCGCCCGTGCTCGCCGTCGAGTAGGCCGGCATGTCCATCACTGCGCTCGACGCCGCCGTCATCGTCGCCTACCTGCTCGGCGTCACCGCGTTCGGGACCTGGCTCGGCCGCTCCCAGAAGGGGGCGCAGGACTACTTCTTGGGCGGCCGGGCCATCGCCTGGTGGGCGGTCTGCTTCTCCGTCGTCGCGACGGAGACCAGCGCCCTCACCTTCATCAGCGTGCCGGGCACCGCGTACGTGTCCGACCTGTGGATGCTCCAGCTCACCCTGGGCTACCTGGTCGGGCGCATCGCGATCGCGGCGGTCCTGCTGCCCGGTTACTTCCGGGGTGAGCTCGAAACGGCCTACGCCGTGCTCGAGGGCCGCTTCGGCCTGGGCGCCCGCCGCTTCGCGTCCATCATCTTCCTGGTGACCCGCGCCTTCGCCGACAGCGTGCGCGTGTTCGCCGCCGCGATCCCCATCTCCCTCCTGACGGGACTGCCCTACTGGCAATCGATCGTCATCACGGGGATCTTCACGCTGGTCTACACCTACTACGGCGGGTTGCGCGCAGTGGTCTGGGTGGACGTCATCCAGATGGGGATCTACCTGTTCGGCGGGATCGCGGCCCTCGCCGTGTTGCTCGGGCGGCTCGGCGGGTGGGAGGCGATCGCGGCGGCGGTCGAGCCGCTCGACAAGTTCCGGATCTTCCACTTCGAGGGGGGCTGGGGAGGCTTCGCCAGCGCCCAGTGGTTCTGGACCGGCCTCGTGGGCGGCGCGTTCCTCTCCATGGCGTCGCACGGCGTGGACCACCTGATCGTCCAGCGCCTGCTCGCCGCGCCCTCACTGGCCGACGCGCGCCGCGCGCTCGTCGGCAGCGGCATCCTGGTGATCGGGCAGTTCGCCCTGTTCCTGCTGGTCGGCGCCGGCCTCTATGCGTTCTACCAGGGCCGGGCCTTCGACACGCCGGACGCGATCTTCCCGACGTTCATCATCGAGCAGCTCCCGCCCGGGCTCTCGGGCTTGATCATCGCCGGGATCCTGGCCGCGATGATGTCCACGGTCTCGTCCTCGCTCAATTCGCTGGCATCCGCCACGACACACGACCTGTACGCGCCGCTCTCCGGCCGCGGGGATGATCAAGAACACCTGATGCGCGTCGGCAGGCGCTTCACGGTCCTGTGGGCGGCGATCATCATCGGCGGCGGGATCCTGTTCCAGTTCGCGTCGCAGGGCACGCCGATCGTGGTCATCGCGCTCCAGATCGCGTCCTTCACCTACGGCGGCCTGCTCGGCGCGTTCCTGCTCGCCGTCGTTTCGCGGCGCGCCGGGCAGCGTGACGCGATCGCCGGCATGGCGGTCGCCATCGTCGTCATGACCGCGCTCTGGGCGGCCCAGCAGTTCGGCCTCATGCCCAAGGTGGTCGACACGCTCTGGTTCTCGTTGATCGGCTCCGCCATCACGGTCGCCGTCGGCTCTGCGAGCGCTGCCTTGCGGGGCGGCCGCGGCGCACGTCGGCAGCTCGAGGTGGTCGCGGGCGCCGATCCACGATCGAGATGAGCCCCGGTCCTCGCCCTCGCCCCTGTCCGGGCCCCGACGCGGTGTACCTCGGCCTCGACGGAGGCGGCACCAACACCACGGTCGTGGCGACGGACGCCGCCGGACGAGAGCTCGCGCGCGTCCGCGGCGGTGCCGGGATCGTGAACCCGGCGGACCCCGGCGCCCGGGCGGGGACGCTCGCAGAGCTCGCCCGCCGCACGCTGGAGGCGGCCGGCGCCGCCGCACCCGCCGCCGCGCTCTGCTGTGCGCTCGCCGGTGCGGGGCGCGAGGCCGAACGTCGCGCCATCCGGGAGGCGCTCGCCCGCCACGCGGTGGCCCGGGAGATCCGCGTCGTCGGCGACATCGAGGCCGCCTTCCACGACGCCTTCGCCGCCGGGCCCGGCCTGCTCATCATCGCCGGCACCGGCTCCATCGCGTGGGGCCGCGCCGAGGACGGACGCACCGCCCGCGTCGGCGGCTGGGGGCACGTGCTCGGCGATGAGGGCAGTGGTTACGCCGTGGGACTCGCCGCCCTGCGCGCCGTGGTCCGGGCCCACGACGGCCGCGCTCCCGGGACCGCGCTACGGGAACCCGTGTTGAGGCACGCGGGCGTGGATGCGCCGGAGGGGCTCATTGCCTGGGCCGCAGCCGCGACCAAGGCAGACATCGCCGCGCTCACCCCCCACGTCGCCACCACCGCGGCGGCGGGCGACGCGGTCGCCGCCGGCATCCTGCGCGCCGCTGCTGAGGAGCTCGCCGCCCACGCCCGCGCCCTCTACCGGCGGCTGGGCCCGTGGGCCGAGCCGGCCCCCGTCGCCCTCACCGGCGGTCTCCTCGCGCCCGGCGGCCCGCTCCGCGAGGCGACCGCCGCGGCGCTCCGGGCCCTCGAGCTCCCGCTCCGCTTGCTCGACAGCACCGTGGACGCGGCCCGCGGTGCGGCGGCGCTCGCGCGGGGCGCCGCGCCGCCCGCTCGAGCCTGACCGGGCACACCCCTCCTCGGGTCCTGGAGAGGGCCGCTCGGGCGGCCCTCTCCAGGACCGACAGCCGCCCATCCCCCGTCACAAAACGGAAGGGTCGCGCGTTCTAAGGCTGAACCGAGGTCGGGAACAACGCTGCCGCCCGAGTGGCTGCAGCAGTCATTGTGTTTGGATCGGATCGGCGCCGTGGCTCGGCCCGGGGCGTCCACTTGCCTCTTGACAGGAGTTCGGTCTGGGCGTAAGTGTAGGTGCCAATCCGACCAAGCCTCAGGAGAGCCGCTTTCGAGGCCACTCACCAACATTCCTGACGCCGGGAGAGGCGATCACGAGGCGCCTTGTTCCGAAACTCGTTCAGAGAGCGCGAATTGCGTGCTTTTCGTTCGGACGTCTGTTCGCTTTCCAATTCTTCGTCGTTGGTATACGAAGGACCCGTGTGCCCGGGCGCCACGTCCGCGCATCGGCGCCCGGGGGTCGGATCGCCGGTCCGTCATCCGTATCTCCTCAAGGAGGGAACCGTGACGCAACGCTACGTCCTGGCCGGCGCGGTCGCCGCGTTACTGCTGGCGTTCGGCGCCTTCGCCCCGCCGGTCCACGCTCAAACCGGCAAGTTGACCGGACTCGTGACGGACCAGCAGACGGGCGAGCCCCTGGCCGGCGTCCAGGTGACCATCGAGGAGTTGAGACGGAGCACGCTCACGGGCGAGAACGGTCGTTACTTCATGATCAACATCCCGCCCGGGACGTACACCGTCACGGCGCAGATCATCGGCTACGCGACGGTGCGCAAGGAGAACATCTCGATCACGATCGACGTGACGCGCACGGTCGACTTCGAGATGACCAGCGAGGCGCTGGCCGTCTCGCCGGTCGTCGTCGAGGTGGAGCGCGTCCCGCTGATCGAGACGTCCGCGGCGGGGAGCTCGAGCACGCTCACCACGGCGGAGGTCAACACCCTGCCCGTGACCAGCGTCGAGGGCGCTCTGGCGTTGAAGCAGGGTTTCCTCCAGGTCCCGCAGAACACGGACATCATCGCGTTCACGGACACGCGCCGGAATCCCATTGAGCCGCTCCAGATCCGTGGCGGCCGGGTGGGCGAGACGCTCACCCTGATCGACGGCATCCCGGTCAACAACTTCGTGTTCGGCGGCCCGGCGATCACGATCAACCGGAAGTACGTCCAGCAGATCGAGTACCAGCGCGGCGGCCTCGAGCCCCAGTACGGCAACGCCCTCTCGGGGATCGTGAACGTCGCGACCAAGGAGGGGTCGCGGGAGCTCGAGGGCTCGTTCGAGTACCAGACCTCGTCGCTGGGCGGGGCCCTGGGCAACCGTCACGACGAGCTGCTGGGCTACAGTCTGTTCGAAGGCCACCTGAGCGGCCCCGTCCCGGGGACGGGCGAGCGGCTGCGCTTCGTCATCGCGGGGCGCAACAAGTACTCGGCCGACCAGGTGCACGAGTACGACAACGACGTCTTCCGGCCGGACCGGCCGCCGCAGGGCCTCAACACGCCGCACCCGCTGGATGTCATCGCGGGCTGGAGGGCGGACGGCTACGACAGCGAGGGTGACCTGTTCGCCAAGCTGACGTTCGAGGCGTCGCCCACGGCCAAGTTGAGCTTCTCGGTGCTCGACTACTACCGGCAGCGCATGCCGTTCGACTTCGCCTACCTGCTGACGGGCTTCAACCCGTCGGACGAGTGCGTCAAGCTCGGCGTGGACCGCGACGTCTGCGACGCGTACTACGGCACGGCGGGGCAGACGCCGCAGGGCTACGGCCGTTACGAGTTCATCGCGCGCTCGTCCATCCGGCTGGACCGGCGCCTCTACACGCTCAAGTGGGACCACACGCTGAACCGGACCCGCTACACGCTCGCGGCCGGGCTCTTCGACCAGGAGCGCCTGACCTGCAACTACCTGGACGGCGTCTGCCTCGAGGACCGGTTCGCGGACACCAACTTCACGGGCCGGTTCGTCGCGCCGGGGATCACGGCGTTCCACCCGGCGGCGGGGACGGACGAGTTCTACGGGGGTGAGAAGCTCCGGACCCTGGTGGCGCGGGCGGACGTCGAGTCCCAGATCACGGACCACCACAACATCCAGGCCGGCGTCTACTACGAGCGCCACGACCTGGACTACCACGAGGTCCGCAACCGCGGCACCAACGACGTGATCGCGGTGCCGACCGACTACACGGCGAAGCCCTGGAACGCCGCGTTCTACGTGCAGGACGAGATCGAGTACGACTTCGTGACGGTGCGCCTGGGCTTCCGCTTCGACTATGGTCGGGCGGGCGGCCTCTTCTTCGCGGACCCGCTCGATCCGACCAACGGCACCACGGCGCGTGACGTGTGCGAGAACCCGCTGGCGTTCCAGAACGTGCGGGTCCGGGTGCCCAACGAGTCCGGCACGGGCACGCGGGTGGTCCAGATGTCGGCCGATCCGTCGTGGACGTGGGAGTACTGCTCGCATCCGGACAACCGGGACGTCCTGGCGGAGGCCGCGCGGATCGCGAGCCATGACGACTTCGGCGAGTCGTCGCTGCGGAAGCAGTTCTCGCCGCGGATCCAGCTCTCGTTCCCGGTGACCGAGACGTCCAACTTCTTCTTCAATTTCGGCCGCTACTCGCAGAACCCGCTGCTCAACAACATCTACCAGGGCACGGGGATCGGCACGCCGTTGGAGGGTGTGCCGGGCGGCCCGCGCATCTTCTCCACGTCGTACACGATCGACTGGATCGGGAACCCGCATCTCCTGGTGGAGCGCACCGACGCCTACGAGATCGGGTTCCAGGCCGCGATCAACGACGAGTACTCGTTCCAGACGGTGTTCTTCACGAAGGACCAGTTCGGTCTGACGGGCCTCCAGGAGGGTGGCCGCAACGTCACCGATCCGGGTGCCACGTACGGCACCAACATCCCGCGCTACTGGGTCCTGGTGAACAAGGACTTCCAGACGGTGCGGGGCTTCGAGATCGGCGTGCAGCGTCGCCTCTCTGGGTACTGGGGGTTCGACCTGAACTACACGTTCTCGCGGGCCACGACGAACGCGGCCGCACCCGAGCGTGAGGCGCAGGGTGTGATCGAGGAGGGCGATCCGCAGGCGCGGATCGAGTTCCCGTCGCCGATCGACCGGCCGCACGTCTTCAACGGCGTGCTGCGTTTCCAGGTCGGGCGGGAGACGCCGGACATTCCGTTCGGGAACTGGCTGCGGCACACGATGGCGGCCGTCACCATCCGGGCGGCGAGCGGGTTCCCGTACACGCCGACCACGACGTTCACGGGGATCGGCGAGAACGCCCAGCTCGCCCGGAACTCGGCGCGCGCGCCCGCGACGTTCCAGCTGGACCTGCTGGCGCGGAAGGAGTGGGAGGTGGGCAACCTCCGCTACGGTGTGTTCGCGCGCGTCGTCAACCTGACCGACCGCATCAACTGCGTCCAGGTCTACGTCTCCTCGGGCAACTGCATCGCAGGGACGGTGGACCAGAGCCGCGAGCGGCACGGCAACACGGTCGGCGAGGGTGCGAACTCGACCTACTTCGATCGGCCGTACTACATCGGCGAGCGCCGCAGCATCAACGCGGGCGTGACCATCAACTTCTGAGCCGGATCTGGGGGCGGGGACCGGGGGGGCGCACGTAGGCGCCGTCGCCCGGTCCCGCGCCAACGGCGAGGCCATTGGAATCTGGGAGACCATGATGAATCGCTACATCCGTTCGACCGGGACACGCGCCGCAGTGCGGGGGCTCGTGTTCGTGGTGACGGCGGGCGTCCTCGCGGCGGCAGCGCGCGATGTCGCGGCCCAGGAAACGTACCGTGGGTACCCGGTCCAAAGGGTGGATTTCGTCTCGGCCGGCGGTGACCCCAACACGCCGGACCTGGACCTGCGCGCCCGGCGTTCGCCGTTCCGGCTGCGGGCGATGAACGACGTCGCGTTCAGCGGCATGCGCATGGCCGGGACGTTCAACTATTTCATGTCGAACGCCGGCCCGGGCGATTACAACTACGACCCGGGTTACCTGGGGTACCTGCTGCATCGCGGCGGGTGGCGGCACAACTTCTTCGAGATCACGTTCATGGCCGGCACGCCGCGGAGCACGTGGGTGAAGTACCGCGACGTCATCCCGAGCCTCCAGAACATCGCCAACGAGGACGGCTACTCGGCCGCGATGAACGGCATCCTCCTCTCGGGGATGCAGAACTTCGCCGCCGCGGACGGCACGCTGGGCGCGCTGTTCTCCGGCGTGGCGAGCACCTCGGATGGGAGCTGCCGGGACCACAGCGCCACTCTGGGTGGACAGCTCGATGCGGGCGTGACGCTGCTGGCCGGGAGCAACTGCCCCGAGACCTGGCCGAGCGGCGGCTGGCAGGGCAGCCCGCTGATCACGGCCGAGGGCTGGGCCGAGTACTTCAACCGCGCCGGGCACGACTTCCGGTTCGACTGGTGGGCGGTGCCGGAGGACCTGCACACGCCGGGCTTCATCGGCAGCTTCCAGACGTACGGCCGCATCAGCGACTTCTACGCGGAGCGGCTCGCCGACTACGGCAGCGTCATCCCCAACGGCAGCGGCAAGCCGGTCAAGGAAGGCTACCCGTTGGGTCTGGAGATCGACTTCGACGCCTTCTCCTTCACGCTCCCGTCGGTCGCGAACGCCGTCTTCTGGCAGGCGAAGATCACGAACGCGTCCGAGAAGGTCTACGGCGTCGGCATCGACTACGACTCGCTCTACATCGGCTTCTCGCCGCAGCCGTCGAACACCATCCAGGAAACGGCCACGTACTACGAGCCGCAGAACGGCTCTGTCCGCTGGGTGAACAACGGGGTGCACCCGGGCTGCAACGGCGCGCGGGTCGTTTCGGGGGTGTCGTCGTGCCTGACGAGCGGCGACCGCGGGTTCTACTGGGGCGCCACCCAAATGATCATCCTCAAGTCCCCGATCGGCGACCTGAGGAACAAGCTGTTCACCACGCCCGGCTCGCCGTTCTACGACCCGACGCATCCCGCGGCGGGTGACACGATCACGTTCAACCACGGCCACATCTGCGGCTACGGCGGCTGCGCCGCGACGACGCTGCTGACCGGCCGCGACCGCCGGCGGTTCGGCATGCTCTCCTCCACGGAGGTGAACGTGCTGGACGGCCGTGCGCCGGCCTCGCTGAGCGCGACGGAGTACTGGCGGACGTTCTACAGCAAGGACTACCCGTCGCGGACGGGCTTCAACCGCTACGTGCCGGGCGACTGGACGTACAGCAACCGGCCGCCGGGGGCGCCCGTCGGTCCGGATACGCTCTACCTGGACACCTGCTCGGGTGAGAACGTGCCGCCCGAGGTGGCGTGCGTGGTGACCTGGTCCGACACGCTTCCCGGTGGGCTGAACAACCGGTACGGCAACGTGCAGGTCGTCGGCATCGGGCCGTTCCCGCTCAAGGCCGGCGAGTCCACGGGTGTGGTCATCTCCGTCATGGGCGCCCCGGACTCGATCGGGATCGAGGATCTCCAGAAGTCCGTCATCGACCTGTACATGAACTTCTGGCTGAGCCCGCAGCCGCCGGCGACCGCGGCGGGCGTCGTGAACCTGCCGGACGGGCGGGTCCACCGGAACGAGCCGCTCGCCATCGTCGCGACCAACGTCACCGCGGGCGACATCAACACCGCACAGGTGACGCTGTTCCTCAACGACGGTGCCGAGAACTGGGTCGATCCCTTCCTGATCGACTATTACAAGAAGCTGGTGGACGCGACCCCGGGGACCGCGCTGGCCACGCTGCGGGACCTGAACCCGTGGCTGGCGGACAGCGTGCTGGCCCGGGCGTTCAACAACCTCGAGGCGATCTACATCTACAAGTCCTGCAACGGCGGGACGTCCTGGACGGATGACCAGGACTGCGCCGGGGACGAAGCCGTGGACGAGCGGGGCAACCCGGTCGGCAACGGGTGGCGTCCGGCGCAGATCATCACCGCCGGCGCGGATGGGTCGCTGCCGAACATCTGGACGGACACCAACGTCCGGCCCGGCGTGACGTACCTCTACTCGATCTCGACGCTCTCCCGGGGCGCCGAGTGGCCGGTGCTGAACGTCGACGCGGACGGCGACACGGTCGTGACGGTGGTCCAGATCGCGCCGAAGCTGCTCGCGCCGCTCTCCGCGTCCACGAGCGACCCGAACGTGGCGAGCGTCTACGTGCCGATCAGCCTGGTCGCGGGCGGCGAGCGCGCGACCGCCACGTTCCCGGAGGACGGGCAGGTCGGGCCGGCCCGCGTGCCGTACCATCCGATCTCCGCTCGCGTGGCCGGTGAACCGGAGTCCGCGGCCACGTACCGCGTGGTCTTCGGCGATGCGTTCACGATCCGGCAGGGACCGGACGGCGTCGTCGTCGAGGTCGAGCGCGTCTCCGGGACGGAGACGTTCACCCACCCGAACCGGGACATCGTGACGATCCATTACGCGGCGGGCGATACCGCCGTCACCACGACGACGTCCGGCGAGACGACGACCACGAACCTGCGGCGGCTGGGCATCGTCGTGGTCCGGAGCGACGGCGCGCCGCTGCTGGTTTCGACCGAGCTGACGGGCGATGCGGCGACGCCGGGCACGTTCATCGCGCGGAGCGACTTCCCGAACTTCACGCTGTCCGTGGACGCCACGCTGGGCGGCCAGTTCAACAGCACGTTCTACGTGGACGTGGCCGCCGGCGACACGCTGTCGCAGAGCGCGGCGCCGAGCGTGGTGTGGGATCGGAACGCTTCGGTCCGCCGGGCGTCGGCTGGCGTGGCCTCCGGTGAGTACCACATCGAGTGGAAGGACCGCGCCTACGGCCCGCAGGCGCCGGTGCGGATCGACTTCGGGAGCCCGTCGGCGACGAGTCAGGCGATCTCGGCCTCGCTCAACGCGCGGCAGGTGGCGCAGACCGGCGAGGTCTCGCAGGAGGTCGTGGACCTTGTCCGCGGCGTCGTCGTCCAGGAGTACAGCGCGAGCGCATTCGATCAATCGGCGCGGGCGCGGGCCGAGCGGCTCTCGGTGGATGACCTGGTCGCCGTCAAGCTGCCGTTCACGGTGCGCAACGCGAGCTTCGACCGCGACGTCAAGGTCGTGATGCTGAAGCGCGAGGTGCGCGCCGAGCTGGACGCGCTGGCGCAGGGTCTGGCGCCGGAGGGCGTGGAGCTCCGTGTCGCGCGTGCCAACGAGATCACCCTCGGTCAGGGCGTCGGCACGGTCCAGAGCGGGGTGACCGTCCCCGGCGACGTCTGGATCCCCGGCGACAAGCTCTACTTCATCGAAGACGCGGGCAGCGGCCCGGTGGTGACGTGGGGGCCGGCGGCGATCCAGTGCGTCGACCCGCGGCCCTCGTGCAACCCGGTGGCGGGTCCGGGTTCGAGCGCGTACGTGTCGCCGCGGGCGGGGCTGCGCCAGGTGGTCCGGTACTACGTGCCGTTCACCTCGGCCAGCGAGTACCGGCTGGAGATCAAGCCGGCGGTCAAGGGTGCCGACGTCAAGCTGGCGAAGGGTGCCCTGGATGACATCATGGTCGTGCCGAACCCGTACATCGGCCGGTCCACGTTCGAGCAGACGACGCAGTCGACGGAGGGCCGGATCTACTTCGTGAACATGCCCCCCGAGGGCGTGCTGCGGATCTACACGGTTTCGGGCGCGTTCGTCCAGGAGATCCGGTGGACGCAGGACGACCTGGTCTCGCTGGATCACACGACGCATGCCCGGCCGCGCGCCAGCGGTGACCTGGCGTACGACCTCCGCACGCGCGAGGGCAACGACCTGGCGTCCGGTCTGTACCTGTTCGTGGTCGAGGCCGGCGGCCAGAAGAAGATCGGCAAGTTCGTGGTCATCCAGGCGAAGGCACAGTGATTTCCGCTGACTGGGGGCTATCATGAGGACACGTACAGGCTGGCTCGCGTTCGCCCTGGTGCTGGCCACGGCCGGCGAGCTGCTGGCGCAGGGGACCGGCACGCCGCTGGAGAACCGGCGCGATGAGCCGATCACGCGGACCGGCACACGCGGCGCCAACTTCCTGGAGATCGGCGTGGGTGCGCAGGCGCAGGCCCTGGGCGGTTCGTACACCGCCCGGGCCATGGGCCCGACCGCGCTCTACTGGAACACCGCGGCCACGGCCCTCACGGAGACGTTCGCCGCGGGCTTCTCGCACACCGAGCTGTTCGAGGGCTCGGGCGTGACGCACCAGTTCGCGGGTGCGTTGTTGCCGACCAACCTCGGCACGATCGGCGTGAGCGTGATCTCGTTGTCGTCCGGGAAGATGACCCGCACTACCGAGGCGTACCCCCTCGGCGGTGATCCCCAGTACGGCGGCGAGTTCGAGTGGACCGCCACGGCGATCGGGCTGCATTACGCCCGTCGCATCACGGACCGCCTGTCGGTCGGTGTGGCGGGGAAGTTCGTGACCGAGGGGATCACGGGCGCGAACGCGTCCTACGTGGGCGCGGACCTGAGCACCCTGTTCAACACGGGGCTCTACGGGATCACCCTCGGCGCCGCGCTCGTCAACATCGGCAGCAGCGGGCGCATGGAGGGGCAGTTGATCGAGGACCGGCTCTCGCCGGGCAGGACTGAGGATCTGTTCGGCAACCGGCGCCGTCAGGACGTGCTCCTCAAGACGCAGGAGGCCCCGCTGCCCACGCAGTTCCGGTTCGGCATCATGATGGACCTGGTCGGGAGCGCGACGGCGCTGCTGGCCCCGAACCCGGATCACCGCTTCGTCGTGTTGACGGACATCTCGGACGCGATCGACACGGCCATCCAGACGAGCATCGGGTTCGAGTACTCGTTCAGGGACATTCTCTTCCTGCGCGCGGGCAAGCAGTGGCTGAACGAGGCCCGGGCCGAGCATCGCGACAGCTTCACCTTCGGCCTCGGCGGGGGCGCCGGCCTGCGCATCCCGCTCGGCGGCTCGCGCATGATCGGCATCGATTACTCGTACCGGGACCACGGGGACCTGAACAACACCCAGGTCATCTCGGTCGAAGTGGCCTTCTGACGGATCCTGAACGAATGAGCCGGAGGCCGCGCCGCACCGCTCGGCGCGGCGCGGCCTCGGCCCTGCGCAAGGGAGCGAGAAAATGCTTGGAACCGATTGGCGCCGTCCGCTCGTGTTGATGACGGCCCTGCTCCTGGGGTTGCCGGCGGCGAACGCGGGTGCGCAGTCTCCGGAGCGCGGCTTCACGGTCGCGCCGCACGCCGGCTATCTGGTATTCGACAAGGCGTCCGGCTTCGACAACGACGCGGCGGCAGGCGTGGACGTGGCGTACCACCTGAACCCGAACATCCGTGTCGGGTTCTTCGGGGACCTCTCCCGGCCGAAGACGAACGGGAAGTACTTCCCGCGCGCGCGGCACGAGTTCGCGGACACCACGTTCACGTACCGCGTTTCGCAGCAGGTCACGCTGGCCAACGTCGGCGTCGCCGGGTGGCTCACGGTGCCGGTGGGCCGCATGGAGGCGTCCCTCATGGCGGGCGTGGGCCGTTACACGATCTTCATGGACCCGCAGGTCATGCGCCGCAGCAAGACGTACGGCGGCACCGGGTTCGTGGTGGGCGGCGTGCTGGGTTACGCGCTCTCGGAGAACGCGGGTCTGCAGCTCACCGTCCGGGACTACTTCTTCACCGACTACGATCGGAACGTGTTGAATCCGGTCTCGGCTCCGCACCAGGACACCACCTGGCCGGAGTTCCTCGAGGGCGTCCCCGAGCCGAAGGACAAGTTCCACAACCTGCGCGTCTCGGTCGGCCTCACCTTCGTGCCGGGCGGCAATTAGGCGAAGCGTGAACGCAATGGACCCGTTCCGAGGCGGAAGGATGCGAACGATGAAGAGGACAGTGGCGCGCACGGGGGTCCTGGCGGTGGCCGGGGCCGCGTTGATCGCCGCCTGCAGCGAGAGGGAAAAGCTCTACGAAGTCGAGGGCGACCCGATCTTCCAGTCGCCCGTGGACGTCGCCCAGGCGACGGGGCTGCCGAACGGCACGCTGACCCTCGACCGTTACAAGGTGATCGATTACGATCTCAGCGTGCCCGACGCCTTCGGCCGAGCGACGACCTCGGCCTCTGGGCTGTACGGGCATCAAACGGGAACGGCGAGCGGGAACTACTGGGGCATCGCCCTCCACACGCGCGCGCAGGATCCCCGGCTCCCGGCGCTGACGGCGGTAGAAGCGAGCGGCGGCGGAGCGGCCTACATCGGTGGCCCTGACGCGTGGATGGACCCTGGCGAGTTCAACTTCTGGTTCGACGGGACCGTGGTCGGCGTTCCCGGGACCCGGTACGTCGCGGCGCTCGCGCGGTACGCGGTCGTTCCGCGAGGGGAGCTGGATCACGTCGAGATACTGCTCAACGGGACGATCACGCTCCCGGACAGCCTGGTCCTGGTCGACCCGAACCCGGGCGGCTCGGTCGAGCTCGGAGACAACTTCTCCGGCCCGTGCCGGGACCTCTCGGCTGCACAGGAGACCGCCAATCCGTTGTTCCTGGGGTCGACGATCGCGGAGGACGACGGATCCGTCTTGCTGGACCTCAACATCTGCTCCGGGCTGTGGTACGCGAGCGGCCTGGCGATCGACCAGACCGACAAGACGCCGATCGCGCCGAACGTCAACAAGCCGTTCCGCGCGCCGCAGTTCAACTACATCGTCTGGTACGAGATGGACGCGGACGGCAACGTGCTGCTCGACAGGCCGCTCGTGAGACGGCAGGTCGCGCCCGATCTCACCGTGGACGGTTCCGGCATCGTGAACAACGCGATGGCGCCGTTCCCGACCGCGCGCGCGACGACGGAGCAGCTCCTGGCCGGGCCGGGGTTCGCCGGAGCGCCGGACAGCCTGACGCTCCAGGTGTATCACCTGGATGACCTGGGGAGCAAGGTCTACCACGCGTGGCTGTACAACAACCTCACGGGTGAGGTTGTCCCCGCACCGGGGAACTGGGTCGTCGAAGAGGAGATCCGCCGGGTCACGGATGCCGGCGACGTGGTCATCGAGTACGAGACGGTGACCACCGCGAACGGCACGGCCGCGGTGCCCGGTGCCGGCGGGGGCGGCGTGTTCCGCCACACCTTCCGCACCAGCGATGCGTTGCTGAACGGCGATTCCATCCACCGTTACACGCATCTGCTGGTCTCGATCGAGAACGGGCCGGGCGCGGGCCGGCCGTCCGCGGAGATCCCGTTGTGGCGTCAGTTCGCGGACAAGAGGGGAACGGATTCGAATTACTTCGACGACGTGTTCCTCCCGGGGACGATCGCGTTCGGCACCTTCCGGCTGGACGCCCTGCCGTACATCTACGAGCCGCGCGGCACCGCGAAGGCCGATTTCCACGGCGGGAACCTGCGCATCGTGGCGGAGCAGCTCAGCCGCCCGCCGGTGGGCTACTACTACGCCGCCTGGCTGGTGAACGAGAGCACGGGGGCGCTGGCGTACCTCGGCCCGCTCACGAGCCCGCCGCCAGGGTCGAAGTCGCTGTTCGACGCCGACGTGGACAGCGGGCTGCCGGGCGTCACGGCCGACGGGATCGTGCGTGCGGCGGTGACCGTCAGCGAGTCCTCGATCGGCGGCAAGTTCTACGACTTCAACACGATCCGCGTCACGCTCGAGCCGAAGGCGAGCCCGGAGAACGTGCCGGCCCCGACGATCATTCTCGCCGGGCCGGTGCCGGACCCGCTCCTCCAGCAGCGTCCGGGGAATGAGTGACGCCGGGCTCGAGCGCTGCTCGGGCTCGCCGCGCTCCGCGGCGGACGACCGGCCCCGCACCCGCGGGGCCGGTTCCGTTTTTCGTACGGAGCCGGCTTGCCGGCGGGGGGCTCCGGCGCTAGTAGTGTCGTAGCGCCGCCGCGCCTGGCCCGCAGCGCGCGGCGTGGTTCACCGACAGCGGAGGTGCTGCCGTGAGGCCGACGCGTGTGGAGAAGCCTTGGGGCCACGAACTCATCTGGGCACACACGGACCGTTACGTGGGGAAGATCCTGCACGTGAAGGCCGGTCACGCCCTCTCGCTGCAGTACCACGTCCGCAAGGACGAGACGATCCACCTGCTCCGGGGCGAGATGCGGTTCTGGGCGGGGCCCTCGGCGCAGCAGCTCGAAGAGATCCCGTTGCGCGAGGGAGAGAGCTACCGGATCACGCCCGGCACGGTCCACCGTATGGAGGCCATCACGGACGTGGACATCCTCGAAGCGTCCACGCCCGACCTGGACGACGTGGTCCGGCTCGAGGACCGCTACGGGCGGGTCTGAGCGGCCCCTGAAGGCCCGTCGGATGCCTGCCGTCTATCTCGGGCTCGGGACGAACCTGGGCGACCGGGAGTCGAACCTGCGCGAGGCGCTGCGCCGGCTGGCGGAGCACGTGCGGATCGAGGCGGTCTCCTCCGTGTACGAATCCGAGCCGGTGGGCTTTCGCGCTCAGCCGGATTTCTTGAACCTCGTGGTGCGGGTGGGGACGGAGGAGGAACCGCGCGCGTTGCTCCGCATGGTGCAGGAGATCGAACGGGCGATGGGGCGCCAGCGCTCCTTTCGCAACGCGCCGCGGGTCATCGACATCGACATCCTCCTCTACGACGACCTCAACCTCGAGCTGCCGGAGCTCACCATCCCCCATCCGCGAATGCTGGAGCGGGCCTTCGTGCTGAAGCCGCTCGCCGAGCTGGCGCCGGAGCTGGTGCATCCGCGGACCGGGCGCACGATCCGTGAACACGCGGCGGCGGCCGCGACCCTCGAGCGCGCGGAGCCGGTCTTCCCCGGCGCGCGGCTGTTCGACTCCGAGCCGGACGAGGAGTGAGGGCCGCCATGCGTTCGCTCTCCGGCGTCGTCCGGGTCGCGTTGCTGGTGGTGCCGCTGCTGGTCGGCGGGTGCCGTGACCGGAGCCGGGAGGCGGCCGAGGCGCGGCTCCGCGAATCGGTGGATGCGCTGCTCCCCCGCGTCGAGGCGTTGTCGGGCCTGGAGGCGCGCGCGCCGGTGAAGCTCGCGCTGCGCGACCGGGCGGAGCTCCGGGAGTACGTGGCCGCCCGGATCGAGGAGGAGTTCCCGCCCGGGGAGCTGGAGGGGGTGGAAGGCGCCTACCGAGCCCTCGGGCTCCTCCCGGACACCCTCGATCTGCGCGCCCTGCTGCTCGACCTGCTCACCGAGCAGGTGCTGGGCTACTACGACCCTCCCACGAAGACGCTGTACCTGGTGGCCGGCGTGCCGCGGTCGGCGCTGGAGCCGGTCCTGGCGCACGAGCTGGTGCACGCGCTCCAGGACCAGCACGCGGATCTCGACGCGCTGGTCGCGCGGGAGCGGGGCAACGACCGCCAGACCGCGGCGCAGGCGGCGCTGGAGGGGCACGCCACGCTGGTCATGATGGCGCTCCTCGCGGAGCGGCAGACGGGGCGGCTGATCGACCCGACCATGCTCCCCGACCTCGGGGAGCAGCTCCGGCCGGCTCTGGAGGCGGAGAACGACCAGTTCCCGGTGTTCCGCTCGGCGCCCCGCATCCTCCGTGAGACGATGTTGTTCCCGTACGTGGAGGGCGCCAGCTTCGTGCAGGCGCTCTGGCGTGCGGCCGGGGCGGGACGGACGCCTGCGCCGCTCGATACGCTGTTGCCGCAGTCCACCGAGCAGGTCCTGCACGCCGACGAGCGGTTCATCCGCACGCGCGATGAACCGACCGAGATCGTCCTGGGCGAGGCCTCGGTAGGCGATGCCGGCGGCTGGCGGACGCTCTACGAGAACACGTTGGGGGAGCTCGAGCTGTCCATCCTGCTGAGCGAGCACCTGGGTGCCGGGGCGGAGCAGGCCGCCCGGGGCTGGGACGGCGACCGTTACCGTCTGCTCGAGGGCCCGGGCGGCGGGCGTGCGCTCGTCTGGTATACCGTGTGGGACGACGCGGATGCGGCGGGCCGCTTCGCGGATGCGTATCGGCGGATCCTGGAGCGGCGGGCGGAGCGCCGGCACGGCCGGGTGGAGCGGCTCGAGGTGGCGGGGCGGCCGGTGGTGCGGGTGGTCGATGCGGAAAGGGGGGTGCCGCTCGAGGCCGTTCCGGTGCCGCCGGTCGAGGCGCTCTCGGAGGCGAGCCGGTGACCGGCCCGCCGGAGAGTGCACGGCCGTGGCGCCTTGCTTGCTGTAGCGTCCGAGTTGCCCGTAGGATGTCCGCCGGACGGGATGGGAGACATGGGGCGAGCGAGCGGGCTGCGGGAGGCGTTCACGGTGGGGGTGGAGGAGGAGTACCAGCTCGTCGACGAGGAGGCGGGCGAGTTGCGCAGCCGCGCCCGGGACGTGCTCGCGTTCGACTGGAGCGCGGAGATCCGGGGCGAGCTCCAGGAGACGACGCTCGAGGTCGGCACACGCGTCTGTACGTCAATGGAGGCGGTGGAGCAGGAGCTCAAGCGCCTGCGCCTCCAGGTGGCTGCGACCGCGGCCGCGCACGACCTGCGGATCGTGGCGGCGGGCGTGCACCCGTTCAGTCGGTGGGAGGGCCACGAACGCAGCCGCGAGCCGCGGTACGTGCGGATCGAACGGGAGTTCGGCCGGATCGCGCGGGACGAGCACAACTTCGGGATGCACATCCATGTGGCCGTGCCGGAGCGGTTGGACCGGATCCCGCTGCTCAACGCCGTCCGCGGGTACATTCCTCACCTCATCGCCCTGTGTTGCAGTTCGCCGTTCTACGAGGGCGAGGAGACGGGGTACGCATCGTACCGGCTGATCCTGTGGCGGCGCTGGCCGGGCAACGGCGTGCCGCCGCTGCTGGAGTCCACGGAGGAGTACCGCCGGTACGTGGACGTGCTGCTCCGGGCGCGGGCGATCCCGGATGAGCGGAGCATCTACTGGAGCGTACGCCCGCACGCGATCTACTCCACCCTCGAGTTCCGGGTGACGGACACGTGCCCGCGCGTCGAGGACGCGGCGGCGGTTGCCGCTCTGACGCGCGCCCTCGTGGTGGCGGCGGCGCTGGGGCGGCTGCCGGCGTGGGCGCCGTCCGGCTTTTCGCCCGGCGCTGCCCACGCACTGCTCGCGGAGAACGAGTGGCGAGCCGCGAGGGATGGGCTGGATGCGTGGCTCGTCGCGCCGGATGCGGCGGGCGCGCGCGTGCCGGTGCGGGAGGCGATTCGCGAGCTCGTGGACCACGTCGCGCCTGTCCTCGATTCCCTCGGCGATGGTGCGGCGCTCGAGCGCATCGATGCGTTGCTCGAGCGAGGCAACGGGGCGGACCGGATGCGGAAGGTGTATCGCGACTCCGGCGATCTGGGCGTGGTGGTCCGCTGGTTGGCGAGCGAGACGCTGCTGGGTATAGGGCTGGACCGGCGACGTACGCAGAGGGGGGCGGCATGAACCTCGGTGTGCTCGCACGCGTCGCGATCGTCGCCGGCGTCGTCCTCCTGGTGCTCGGGGTGGTGTTGCTGCTGGTCGACCACTTCGGCCTGCGCCGGCTGCCCGGCGACATTGTCTGGGAGCGCGGGCCCGTGCGGGTCTACGTGCCGCTTGGGCTCATGCTGCTCCTGAGTCTGATCCTGACCCTGCTGCTGAACCTGATCTTCCGTCGCTGAGGCCGCCACCCGTGGCAACGATCCCCATCGCGGTGCCGGGAACGCCGCCGACGCGGTACGACGTGGTCGTGGAGCCAGGCGCCCTGTCACGCCTGGGGATGTTGGTGACCGCGGCCGCCCCGGCGGCGCGCTACGCGGTGCTGGCGGACGAGCGCGTGGCGCGCCTCTACGGCGACGTCGTGTGCACAGCCCTCGCGCGAGCGGGTGCCCGCGCGGATCTGGTCCCGTTCGCGGCGGGCGAGGCGCGCAAGACGGTGGCGACGTGGGCGGAGCTGTGCGATGCGCTGGTCCGGCTCGGCGTGGGCCGCGACGGGTGCATCATCGCCCTGGGCGGGGGCGTGACGGGCGATGTGGCGGGCTTCGTCGCGGCGACGTACCTGCGGGGCATTGATTTCGTCCAGGTGCCGACGACGCTGCTCGCCATGGTGGACGCCTCGGTGGGCGGCAAGACGGGCGTGGACACGCCTGCGGGCAAGAACCTGGTGGGCGCATTCCACCAGCCCCGGCTGGTCGTGGCGGACCCGGATGTCCTGGCCTCGTTGCCCGAGGCCGAGCTGCGCGCAGGCCTGGTGGAGGCCGTCAAGCACGGCGTGATCGCGGACGCCGCGTACCTGGAGCGAACGGTCCGTGACGCGGCGGCGATCCTGCGCCGCGACGCCGCCGTGCTCGGCGCGCTGGTCGCCCGCTCGGTGGAGATCAAGGCGGAGGTGGTGGCAGAGGACCCCCGGGAGGCGGGGCGCCGCGCCACGCTGAACTTCGGCCACACCATCGGGCATGCGCTCGAGGCGCTGAGCGGCTACGAGTTGTCGCACGGGTACGCGGTCGCGGCGGGCATGGTGGCCGAGGCGACGATCGGCGAGGCCGTGGGCGTGACGGCGCCCGGCACTGCTTCGGCGATCCGGGAAGCGCTCGGCGCCCTCGGGGTGCCGACGGCGTGGCCGGAGTGGGCCGCGCCGGACGCCGTGCTGGCCCGGAGCCGCCACGACAAGAAGGTGCGTGCCGGGCAGGTCCGGTACTCCCTGGTGGCCCGGGTAGGTGAGGCGGCGCGCACGGCCGACGGCGCCTGGACCCACCCGGTTCCGGACACCGTTGCGGCGCAGGCGCTGGCGTCGCTGGCCCGCGCAACGCCCTTCCGGCTCGGGGGTATGTAGTTACGGGACTATGGTTTGACGCCGTCCGGGGACCCGGCTATGTTTGTGGCGGCCGGGAACGGAAGTCCGCACCGAGTTCCGGGCGGACGGCGAGGAGTGAATCCCGACGGAGGCGGAATGGCGCTCGCGGAGCGCTTCGGTGGCCGGTCGGTGGCCCAGGCGTTGGAGCTGCGGGCCGCGGAGGATCCGGACCGCACCTTCCTGATCTACGGCGGCCGCCGGCTCACGTACGGGCAGGTGGAGGAGCGTGCCGCGGCTCTGGCGGCGGCACTGCACGAGTTGGGGATCGAACGGGGCGACCGCATCGCGCTGGACCTGCCCAACTGGCCCGAGTTCGTCATCTCGACCTTCGCGGCGGCAAAGCTGGGCGCGGTCATCGTTCCGCTGAATCCGCACTACACCGTGCCCGAGTTGCAGTACATGCTGCGCCACTCGGAAGCGGCCGTTGTAGTCTGTGCGGAGAACTTCAACGGGACGGACTACCTCCAGCTCTTCGAGGGCTTCCTCGCCACGCTCCCCGATCTGCAGTACGTGGTGACGGTGGGGGAGGAAGACCTCTGGTACGACGACCGGATCTATCAGTTCGAGGACCTGCTCTCGAGCGGGCAGGGTCGTGAGTTCCCGGCGCCGGTCATCGACCCGGAGGAAGACGTCTTCGCCATCCTCTACACCTCCGGTACGATGGGGAAGCCGAAGGGGGTGGCGCTGACGCACCGCAACCTGCTGCATACGGCCGCCCAGACCGTCGAGGCGATCGGACTCGGCCCCGATGACGTGGTGTTCGGCGTGACGACGATCTTCCACGTCTTCGGCCTGGGGCCCGGCTTGCTCGGCACGATGATGGCCGGCGCATCGCTGGTGCTCCAGGAGCAGTTCGACCCCGCAGGAGCGCTCGAGTTGATCGAGCGGCACCGCGTGACGGTCCACTACGGCGTGCCGACGGTCTTCATCCAGGAGCTGCGCGAGCCGGGGCTGCGGCGCCACGACCTGTCCTCGCTGCGGGCCGGCATCGTGGCCGGCGCGCCCATCGGGGACGAGCTGGTGCGGCGCATCCGCAAGGAGTTGTGTCCGGGGCTCCAGGTCGCGTACTCCCTGACGGAAACGGCGTCCACCGTCTCGATCACACGGGCGGACGACCCGATGGAGAAGCAGATTTTCACCGTCGGCCGGCCGCTGCCGGGAACCGAGGTCCGGATCGTGGACGTGGACGGGACGCCGTTGCCCGTCGAGAGTCTCGGCGAGATCGCGGTGCGCGGACCGGGCGTGATGCGTGGGTACTACCGGCAGCCCGGCGAGACCTCGCAGGTCATCGACCGGGAGGGCTTCTTCCTGACCGGCGACCTGGGAATGATCGACGACGAGGGGTACATCCACATCGTCGGTCGACGGAAGGAGCTGATCATCCGCGGCGGGTTCAACGTCTACCCGCGGGAGGTGGAGGACAGACTGCAGGCGCACCCCGCGGTGCTGGACGTGGCCGTGGTCGGCGTGCCGGACGAAGTGTTGGGCGAAGCGGTGTGCGCGTGCGTGGTGCCGGTCGAGGGCGCGATCGTCACCGGGGAGGAACTCAAGGAGTGGTGCCGGGGCGCGCTCGCGGAATACAAGGTCCCGGACAAAGTCCGCTTCCTCGATGCGTTGCCGCTGACGGGGAGCGGCAAGGTGAGGCGCGTCGAGCTCGCGCGCATGATGAGCGCGGCCGAGTCCAGCCGACGCACCTGATGCAGGATCCCGCCTCGCCAGCGGCCCGCTGTCCGGCTCGGGCGCTCGCGAGGCGGACTCGAATGGGTGGTCGCGAGACTCCTCCGCCGTTCGGCGGGACCGCCGAAGGTCCCGCGCGACGGGGAGGGGCCTCGCAAGTGTGAACGTGAACCACGCGAGGCAAATGGCTGCTCAGTTCGCCCGGGCCCCGCATCAGGGGCACCTGGCCACGCCGGCGCAGAATGCGCCGAACGCTGCGCTCCTCATCGACTTCGACAACGTGACGATGGGGATCCGCAGCGACCTGTCGAAGGAACTCAAGAAGCTACTCAACAGCGACATCATCAAGGGGAAAGTCACGGTCCAGCGTGCGTACGCGGACTGGCGACGCTATCCCCAGTACATTGTCCCGCTCAGCGAAGCATCGGTCGATCTGATCTTCGCTCCCGCCCACGGCAGCTCGAAGAAGAACGCGACGGACATCCGTCTCGCCATCGACGCGCTCGAGCTGGTGTTCACCCGGCCCGAGATCGGGACGTTCATCCTGATCTCCGGCGACAGCGACTTCAGCAGCCTCGTGCTGAAGTTGAAGGAGTACGGCAAGTACGTCATCGGGGTGGGCATCCGGGAGTCCAGCTCGGACCTGCTGGTGCAGAACTGTGATGAGTACTACTCGTACTCCGCGCTCTCCGGCCTGGTCCGGGCGGGCGAGGACGTGCCGTCCGCGAGCGAGGATCCGTGGGTCCTGGTGGACCGGGCGGTGCGGCAGATGGCGGAGCGAGGCGACGTGATGCGTTCGGATCGGCTCAAGCAGGTGATGATTGAGCTGGATCCGAGCTTCGACGAGCGTACGCTGGGCTACAGCAAGTTCAGCAAGTTCCTGATCGAGGCCGCGAACCGCGGCTGCCTGCGGCTGCGCAAGCTCGAGAACGGGCAGTACGAGGTCGCTCCGGCCGACACCGAGGTCGAAGAGCCGGCCCACGAGGAGGAGGAGCAGGCCGCGCCGCGGGCGCGGCGCGAGGAGGGCTCGCGTCGCGGGCGTCGCGACCGGGAGGAGCGCGCGGCGCAGCGCGAGCGTGAGCGCGAGGAGAGGCCGTCCCGCCGCGAGCGGGCCGAGCGTGTGGCGGCCGATCAAGCGCCGGTTGCCGCTGCGTCGCAGGCGGCCGCGCCGGCTCCCTCGGTTCCGGCCGCCGAAGCGCAGGATCCGGCGGAGGCGTTGCGCGCGGCGTATGAGCTGCTCCGGCGCGCGGTCGAGGGGCTGGTGCGGCGTCCCGGCGAGGCGGTGCGCGACTCGGATGTGAAGCGTCGGATGCTCGAGCTCCAGCCGGGTTGGGACGAGTCGGCGCTGGGCTTCAGCAAGTTCAGCCGGTTCCTGCGTCAGGCCCACGACATGGAGATCGTGGACCTGCGCAAGACGGACAACGGTGGCTACGAGGTGGCGCCATCGTCCCGTGGCCGGGTCGCTGCTACGGTGAGCGGCGCCGCCGAGCCGACCGCCCGTGGCGAGCGCGGCGCGGACCGCGCGGCGTCCCGGAGCCGGCGGGAGTCGGCGAAGCAGAAGGAGGCGCCGGCCGGCAGGCGTGAAGCGGCGAGTGCCGAGCCCGTCGCGGCCGTGAAGGAGGAGCCCGCGGCGGCTGGCGAGCCGGAGGCCACGGCCGTCGAGACGCCTGCGGCCGCGCAGGCGGTCCGGACGCCCGTGAGCACCGTGCCGGTGCCGGGCGTGCTGCGGTTCCGTCGCGGCACCCGCGGGCGTAGCCTGGTGCTGGCCGCTCCGCCGCCGGTGCTCGCCGGCCAGACCGTTCCGCTGGTGGAGGAGCGGAACGGCGCGACGCCGCCGGAGGAGTCGGCGCCTGCGGCGGACGCTGCGGCCGAGGCGCGGAAGGCGGCGGAGGCGTCGTCGCCCGAGCGCGCCGAGCCGAGGGCGGAGCAGCGGTCCTCGCGCAGCCGCCGTGGCGCGCGGAAGGCACGCCAGGAGGCGCCAGCGCCGACGGCTGCCGGGGAGCCCGCTGCGGGAACGGCGCCGACCGCGGAGGCCGCGGTCGTCAGTGCGGCGCCGGCGGGGGAGTCGTTCCCGACCGATCCCGCGGCCGTTATCGCGCGGCTCAGCTCCTACAAGGGCGTGGGTCGGAAGACGGCGGAGGCGCTGATCGAAGCGCTGGGCGCCGAGAACGTGTTCCCGACGCTGCGGGACGCGCCGGACCGCATCCGTGAGGTGTTGGGCGGTCGGCGCGCCGAGCGGCTGATCGCGGCGTGGCAGGCGGAGGCCAGCGCCGCTGTCGCGAGGACGGCGGCGACGGCCGAGCCGGCGGCAGCCGCCCCGGCGGAGGCCGCGGAGACCACGGTGACGGTCGCGGAACCCGCCGCGGCCGGGGAAGCCGCGGCACCGGCAGGGGCCAGGAAGCGCGCGCGCGGCCGTCGCGGCGGGCGCCGTGCCGGCCGGCGGGGCAAGAGCACGGCGAACGACGCCGTGGCCGCTGGCGGCGCTTGAGCGGGCGTCCCGCGCTCCGGCCGCTCCCGCCGGACTTCTATGCCCGCGCCGCCGACGAGGTGGCGCGCGATCTCCTGGGCGCCGTCCTGGTTTCGACCGTGGGCGGCGCCCTCGTGTCGGGGCGCATCGTCGAGACCGAGGCGTATCTCGGCCCGCACGACCCGGCGTCGCACGCCGCCGAGCGGATCGGCCGCACGGCGCGCAACGCGGCCATGTTCGGCCCGCCCGGCATCGCCTACGTCTACCGGATCTACGGGCTGCACTGGTGCCTCAACGCGGTGACCGGCGAGGAGGGGTACCCCGCGGCTGTCCTGATCCGCGCCCTCGAGCCGCTGCACGGCATCGAGGTGATGCGGCGGCGACGCCGGCGGGGGCGGGCTCCCGCTGGGAACGCTGGCGTGCGCCCGGAACGCGAGCTGACCGCCGGGCCCGCACGCCTCGCCGAGGCGCTGGCGATCGACGGGTCGCTGAACGGCCACCCGCTCCAGGATCCGCCCCTCGTGCTGGCCGCGGGCGAGCCGGTGCACCCCGCCGAGGTCGAGGCCGCGCCGCGCATTGGTGTGACGCGGGCCGCGGACTGGCCGCTGCGCTTCTTCATCCGAGGCAACCCATGGGTTTCCCGTTGAACGATTCTCGCGTCTCGCCGCGCGCAGAGAGACTCCACCGGGATGCACTCGTGGTGGACCTCCACGCGGACACGCCCTCCGAGTTCTTCCTCGACCCCTCGTACGACTTCGGCGTCCGGCACGAGGACGGGCACGTAGACCTGCCGCGCATGCGGGAGGGCGGCGTGGACGCGGAGTTCATGATCGCGTGGGTCCCCGCGGAGCTGGCCTCGCAGCCGGGCGCGGCCGGCGCACACGCCCTGCGGCTCGTGGAAGCCATACGCGACGTCGCCGCGCGCACGCCGGGCACGCGGCTCGCCACCAGCGCAGCGGAGATCGAGGCGGCGCGCGAGAGCGGCGATGTCGCCTTGCTGATCGGATTGGAGGGCGGACATGCGCTCGAGAACTCGCTCGAGATGCTCGCGCGCTTCCATGCCGCGGGCGTCCGCTACGTGACGCTGACCTGGAACAACGCCAACGACTGGGCGGATGCGTGCTGCTCGCCGCCGCGCCACGGCGGTCTGACCGAGTTCGGCCGCGAGGTCGTCCGGGAGATGAACCGACTCGGGATCCTGGTCGACGTCTCGCACGCCGCGGACACGACGGTCGAGCAGGTGCTCGAGGTCTCCGAAGCGCCGATCCTGGCGAGCCACTCGTGCGCACGGGCGCTGGCCCGGCTCCCCCGCAACCTGACGGACGAGCTCGCGCGGGCCATCGCGCGCCGGGGCGGCGTGATCGGCGTCAACTTCTTCCCGGGCTTCCTCGACGAGCGCTACGGCGCGCGGTTCGATGCGCTGATGAAGGAGATGGAGCAGCGTGTGGATGCCGCGTACGCCGTGCACGGCGACCGGGACCGTGCACGCCGGGAGGCCCATGCATGGCTGCGCTCCCGGCTGGACGCGCTGGAGCCGGTGCCGCTGGATCGGCTGCTGGACCACGTGGACCATCTCGTGCGGGTGGCCGGCGTGGACCACGTGGCGCTGGGCAGCGACTTCGACGGGGTGGCGGCGTTGCCGGCGGGCGTTCGGGACGTGGCGGACATGCCGCGGATCACCGAGGGCTTGCTCGCGCGGGGCCATTCGGAGGAGGACGTCGCCAAGATCCTGGGACTGAACGTGCTGCGTCTCCTGCGCGAGGTGACCGGCTGACGCGGCGGGGGCCGTTAAGTCGTTCGTGGCACGTCTTCTGCGCCTTTCTCTGTTCCGGCCGCATCAGGGAGTGCGAGCCGGAACGAAGGGAGGCGAGGCATGGCAACCGTACCCGGACCGAACCGGGACAAGCCCTTGCCTCGACCGGGAGCGCCGGCAGAGGAGCCGCCGTACGAGCCCGAGGAAGAGCCGGACGTGGTGGGGCCGGACCGGTCCGATTCGCCGGATTGGCTTCCGAAGCCGTACGACCCGGAGCGTGAGGTGGCGGAACCGGGGATCCCGATCGGGGTGGAGCCGTGAGAGATAGATGCGTTGAAGCCCCGGCACGGAGCTGCCGGGGCTTTGTCGTATCCGGGCCGGGACGACGGCATCCGGCCGCCCGCCTCGCCAGCGGCGCCCCGCGTCGTGCTGCCTTCACCGCCCGGGCGGGAGCCTCGGAGGATCGGCGAAGGCGCCCGGCGCCGAACCCCGTTCACCCGGGGCGGCAGGTTGATACGAGCGGCAACTCCGAGGTTGGGCGCTGCGCCACGCGGCCGCGCGGCAGGGCCGGGGGCGACGTGGTACACAACTTGAAACCCCGGCGCGGGGCCTGCCGGAAGCGGGAGGGGAGGCGCAATGCGCGTACTCGTCACGACGGACAGCGCCGGCGGCGTGTGGGCGTACACGGAAGAGCTGGTGGACGCGCTGGCGGCGCTGGGACACGAGGCGACGCTCGTGGCACTTGGCCCGGAGCCCGGACCCGTACAGCGGGAGTGGCTGGGGTCTCGCCCGGATCTGGACTTCATCGCGCTAGGCGCGCCGCTGGAGTGGTACCCGGACCCGGAGCCGGGTCTGACGGAGTCGCTGGACCGCCTGCGTGAGGTGATCGCGGCGCGGCGGCCGGACGTCGTTCATCTGAACCAGTTCTTCTACGGCGCGTTCGAGCTGGGCGCGCCGAAGTTGGTCGTCGCGCACAGCGATGTGGTGAGCTGGTGGCGGGCGGCGCGCCGGCGGGATCCGCCGGACGACGGCTGGCACCGCCGGTACCGGGATTGGGTGCGTGCGGGTCTGTCCGGCGCCCGGGTGGTGGTGGCTCCCTCCCGATGGATGGCGGAGCAGCTCGCCGAGCATTACGGCGTCCGCGGCGTCCGCGTGATCCACAACGCGCGTTCCGCCGCCCGCTTCCGTTTCCGCCGCAGGTCTCGCCGCGAACGGATGGTGGTGGCGGCCGGGCGGCTCTGGGACGAAGGGAAGGGAATGACCGACCTGCTCGGCGCGGCGGCGGTGCTCGGCGGCGACGTCCAGGTGGTGCTGGCGGGGCCCGAAACCTCGCCGTCCGGCCTGGAACGGTTCCCTGTCCGGGCGCCGGGCGTCCGCTGGGTCGGCGTCCTCGGGCCGTCGGACCTGCGGCGCCTGCTGGCCCGCGCCGCGGTCTACGCCGCCACGTCCCGCTACGAGCCGTTCGGCTTGGCGCCGCTCGAGGCGGCCCTGGCCGGGTGTGCCCTCGTCCTCGCCGACATCCCGACCTACCGCGAACTCTGGGAGGGTTGCGGCGAGTTCTATCCACCCGGCGATGCCGCCGCCCTCGCCGCGGCGATCCGCGGACTCATGGACGCCGAAGGCCGGCGCCGTGCCCTCGCCGAGGCCGCACGCGCCCGCGCCGCTGAGCGCTATTCTCCCGAACGCATGGCGCGGCAGTACGAGGCGCTGTACCGCGAGCTGGCGGCAGCACCGGCGGCGGCCCCCCGCGTCGCGGCCCACCCGCGGTCCTGACCGCGCCTCCCCCGACACAGACCCGCCCCTTCGCGCGTTCTCACAGGAAGACCTCTACGGAAAGCGTTGGACACGGAGAACGGCATCCAATGGAGGGTGGAACGCGGGGCTCCGGTCCAGGGGCGGTCGCGCGGCGCTTGCGCCGCGTTTGGACGATCGTGCCGGCGGCTGCGGCCGTGGCCGCGCTGATGGCCGCGACAGCGGTCGTGACCGCGGGCAAGGCGGCGGCGCAGACGGCCGGCACGGTCTCGGGCCGCGTCGTCGTCGCGGGTACGGCGCAGCCCGTCGCCGGCGCCGAGGTCACCATCCAGCCGCTCGGGCGGCGGACGCTCACGGCGGAGGACGGCCGCTTCGTCCTGGCCGCGGTGCCGACGGGAGAGTGGTCCCTGCGCGTGGAGCGCTTGGGCTACCGGCCCGTGGTGCTCGAGAGAGTGGTCGTGCGTGCCGGCCGGCCCACCGAACTGGAGATCGAGGTGGAGGAGACGGCGGTCGCCCTGCCCGGCGTCACCGTCTCGGCCGAGCAGGTCCGCCTGGTCGAGCCGGAGGTCGCCGTCACGCGCGACGTGGTGGTCGGCCGTGGGCTGCGTGAGCTGCCGCTGGACCGCCTCCAGGACGCCATCGAGCTCGCGCCCGGCGTCTCGGACGGTCACTTTCGCGGCGGCCGTGTGGGCCAGGAGGCCTACGTCGTGGACGGCATCGAGCTGAAGAACCAGCTCGAAGGGTCCATGCACGGCTTCGGCCTCGAGTTCTCACCCACCTCCCTTGAAGAGGTCGAGGTCGTGACCAGCGGCTTCGGCGCGGAGTACGGCTCGGCGCTGTCCGGTGTGGTCAACCTGGTGACACGTCGCGGCAGCACGGAGCGCTGGGAAGGGCGCGCCTCCCTGCTCACCGACCACTGGGCGCCGGACGGCCTGTTCCGGGGCTTCACGGGTCTGTCGGCCTCGGCCGGCGGGCCGCTCCGGGCGCTCGGGACGGGCACCACCCTCTTCGCGGACCTGCTGCTCCAAGGGATGCTGGACGCGGAACCCCGCGCGCGCGGGCTCACCTGCCTGCGGCCAGAGGACGTGGGCGACTCGCTCGCCGTGCAGATCCGGGCGCTCCGGGACGACCCCCTCACGCGCCACCTCTACTGCCCCTACACCGCGCCGCGCCTGCCCCATCAGCGAGGCGACAAGCTGATCGGCTTCATCCGCCTGGACCGCCCGCTCTCCGGGGGCGCGATCCTCACCGCGTCCGTGTTGCGCAACCGCCTCCAGCGCGAGCTGTATACGCAGGAGTTCAAGTACAACCCGCGCCATCAGCTCGGCCAGCGCACCACCGGCACGCTCGGCACGCTCGCCCTCGACTTGACGCGCCACCGGCAGGGCAGGGCGTACCGCGTGACGGCGCGGGCCGCGTTCATGCGCCTGGACCGCTACCTCGGCGTGCTGGACCGCTCCAGCGTGGACGGCCGCTTCGAGGTCGCCGGGTTCGGGCCGGGGCGGTTCCGGTTCCTGGGCGAAGACGTGATGCTGCGACAAGGCGCGACCTGGACCGACCCGGTGCCCGGCTACAGTGCGCCGGGCGGCGAGGCCGGATCGCCGTTCGGCCCGGGCGGCTACGGCCTGTTCTTCACACGGGGAACGCCCCCCATCGCCAACTGGACGAGCACCCGGATGGTGGGTGCCGATCTGGTGGGGGAGGCCTTCTCCGCAGGCGGCGTTGCGGTGCGGGGAGGTCTGATGGCGCGGCTGTACGGCATCCGGGCGCTGGAACGCGTGCGCGCCCACGAGGCGGGCGTCGCGCCGATCTACAACGAGTTCGACCCCGCGACGCTCAGCGGCTTCGCGGAGGTACAGGTGGTCACCGGGGATCTGCACGCTCGGGCCGGCGTGCGGGTGGAGGCGTTCCGCTCGGGGCTCGACCTGACGCACGACCCCGATGGAGGAGGACCCAGAGTCCTCACGCCGGGGTGGAAGCACAGCATCATGCCACGCCTCGGCGTCGCGTTGCCGGTGACGGCGCAGACCTCGTTCCGCGCCAACTTCGGCTGGGTGGCGCAGCCGCCGGACTTCCGTTACTTCATGGACACCACGCTCGGCGACTCGCTCCGCACCGACATCCACCGGCAGGGCAACCCGGACCTCGGCTTCGAGCGCGGGACGGCGTACGAGATCGGCGTCAGTCACTCGATCGGCGAGAACACCGGCGTGGCCGCCACGCTGTTCCGCAAACGGCTCCACGAACTCGTGTCCGGCAGCGTCGCGCAGGAAGGCGGCGTGATCGGCCGCTTCGAGCTCGGCGACTTCGGCAACGTCAACGGCCTGGAGCTCTCGGTTCGCGCGCAGTGGCGCGGGCTGCTGCTGCGCGGCGGCTACGCGCTCCAAAAGGCCACGGGCGTGACGTCGACGGCGCTGAGCGACCCGCTCGCGGACACGAGCAACGTTCGCGTCGAGTTCCCGCTCGCCTTCGACCGGCGGCACTCGATGGACCTGGCCGTCTACGCCGGGCGCGCCGCCGGCCGTGTGGAAACGCGCTGGAGCGCGGCGCTGCGCGGCCGGATCAACAGCGGCTACCCGCTGGACCGTCGCCTCGCCGGCGGCTCGTTCAACGAGTTCGCGTACTTGCCCTGGACCGCGGGCCTGGACGCCCGGGTCAGCCGGGAGCTGGGGACGCTGCCGGGCTGCGACCGGTGCGCGTGGCGCGTCATCGCGGACGGCCGCAACGTGCTCGGCCGGCACAACATCGTCGGGCTGCGTCGTGAGACGGCGAGCCTCGCGCCGGAGCTCGCGCGGCTCCGGGAGATCGCGGCCGAGCCGATGCCGGGTGGCGAGCCGATCCCGTGGGAGTCGCCGTTCTACAGCCGCTACGCAGACCTGGACGGGGACCGCATGATCTCGGCCGAGGAGTACGCCACCGCCCGTTTCGCGGCGGCCCTCGACCGCTTCGATCCGTCGCTCTTCTTCGGGGAGCCGCGGCAGATCCGAGTGGGCGTGGAGGTGGCGTTTTGAGCGCGCGCGGACGGCTCCGGGTCAGGGTGCGCCGCGGCACGGCGCTGCTCGCCGCACTCGGCGCCGCGCTCGCCTGCCGGGACGCGACGCCGCCGTTCGAGGCCCAGGACCACGACCCGTTCGAGGGGCCGCCGCCGTGGCGGCTCACGTACAATCCGGGAGACGACCGCGCCCCGGCCTGGTCCCCGGACGGCGAGGCGGTGTTCTACGAGGCCGCGGGCTACGCGCCGTTCCCGCGATCCGATTTCGTGATGGTCGCCGCGCCGCGGGAGGGCGGCCACGCGACGCTCCTGGTGCCCCGCGCGCAGGTCCTCCCGGACACGGTGCTCCCCCTGCGAACGCCGGTCCCCTCGCCCGACGGCCGGCGCGTCGCCTTCGTCGAGATGGGGCCGACGGCCGGCTTGTCTCTCTGCGGCGGTGTCCCCGTGTGCCCGCTCACCGGGCCGGTGACGGAGCCCGTCGTGTGGCTGCGCTGGGCCGTGCTGCGTGTGCGCGACCTGGACGATTCCCAGCCGCTGGAGAACGACCCGGTGCTCCGCATCGAGTTCGCCGGCCCTGTGTTCCACTTGCGAGAGGAGCCGCAGCGGATCGAGGCGCCGTACTATCCCGGCCAGCGGGCGTTCAACGAGTCGAAGACGGCGCTGTTCCGGCCATCGTGGTCGCCGGACGGGCGGCGGATCGTCTTCAGCGACGGTCTGCGGCTCTGGATCTGGACGGTCGGCGGCGGCGAGCCCGTTGCCGTACCCGGTGTCATGGACGCGGTCTCGCCCGCCTGGAGCCCCGACGGCGAGTGGATCGCGTTCACGCATCTCCTGAGGGGAGAGGCCGTGACCCAGTCCTGCCGTGAGGTGGCGCCGGGCACGGGGGAAACGGGGTGCATCCTCGAGCGGACCGACTATCCGCTGCTCGGTCGGAACGTCGCCATCGTGCGGCCCGACGGCTCGGGCCTGGCCACGGTCGGGGAAGGGGAGGAGCCGGCCTGGTCGCCGGACGGATCGCGGCTGTACTTCCGGCGTGGCGACCGGATCTGGCGCAGCGGGCTGGACGGTTCGGGCGCCGCGCCGCTGCCTCGGACCGAGGGCGGCCGCGAGCCGGCCGTCTCACCGGACGGCCGGCTGCTCGCCTTCGCCCGGCGCCTCGGCCCGGAGGACGCCCAGGCGAAGTACGACATCTGGGTGCTGCCGCTCGATCCGTGAACGGCTACTCCCGGCGCCAGCGCTCCATCTCCCGGAGCTGCTCCTCGCTCCGCTCCTCGCCCAGGTCCAGATTGGTGCCCGGCCGCTTGCGCTCGCCTTCCTCCACCAGTGCACGGTCGGTCTCGTAGGGTCGTCCGATCCGATCCGGCTTGCCCTTGCGACGCAGCTCCTCCCGCAGGCGCTCGAGCTCCCGTTCGCTGTGCTCCCTGGCCATGCCGCCTCCTCGTCCAGTTCCAGGCCCCTGGCCGCTCCCCACGCGCACCGCCGCGGGGCTTGCGGCATCATCGCAATCGGGGCAATCTCCGTTCCCGCCGCGGGTCGAGAGCGGCGACCCGCGCTCCCGCGACCCGCGGCGGCTGGCGGCAGGGGGCCGGCCAGGGCGTTGTCGTACGCGGCACCGGGCCGGCCGCGACGTACGCGGCGGCGAACGGCCCGGCGCCGTTGAACCGTCCAGCCGTGCCGCCGGTGCCGGGGCCCCGCACGCCAGCAGGCGTTTCCGCGCCGACGCTGACGCACCGGCAATCGGCGCCTGCGCCATATGGACAGAGGATCGCGCGCTCTCTAGATTGGCCGCGCGTTTTCCTTGCCCGCCCTCCAGGAGGGAACGAGCTTGAAGATCATCGTTTGCGTGAAGCGCGTGCCCGAGACCGAGGCGCGCATCCGGATCGCGGATGACCGGAAGGGGATCGACCCGGCCGGGCTGAAGTACATCGTGAGCCCGTACGACGAGTACGCCCTCGAGGCGGCGTTGCGGCTCAAGGAGGCGGCGGGGACCGGCGAGGTCACAGCACTGACGCTGGGGGATGCCGCCGCGGCGGAGCAGTTGCGCTCCGCGCTGGCGATGGGGGCGGATCGCGCGGTGCTGTTGAAGGGGGCGGCGGGCGTGGACGGGCTCGCCACTGCCCGGGCGCTCGCCGCGGAGCTGAAGGACGCGGGCGCGGACCTGATCCTGTTCGGCATGAAGGCCGTCGACGACGACCAGCAGCAGGTGGGACCCATGGTCGCCGAGCTGCTGGGGCTGCCGTGCATCACGGTGGCGGCGGAGCTCGAGGTGAAAGACGGGCAGGTCATCTGCCACCGCGAGATCGAGGGTGGCTACGAGGTCGTGGAGGCGCCGCTGCCCGCGGTGGTCACGGTCACGAAGGGCAAGCACGAGCCGCGCTACCCGTCGCTGAAGGGGATCATGGCGGCGAAGAAGAAGCCGCTGGAGGAGAAGGAAGCGCAGGTCGGCGGCGAGCGGGTCCGCGTGATCGAGCTGAGCTATCCGCCGGAGCGGCCGCCGGGGCGCATTGTGGGTGAAGGGCCGGAAGCGGTGCCCGAGCTGGTGCGTCTCCTGAGGGAAGAAGCGAAGGTACTGTGATGAAGAACATTCTGGCGATCGCGGAGCAGCGTGAGGGGGCGCTCCGCCGGGTCTCGCAGGAGGTGGTCTCCGCCGCGCGGGGGCTGGCCGATGCGCTGGGCGCGGAGGTCCACGCTCTGGTGCTTGGGCCTGCGGGCATCGCGGACCGCGCCGCCGAGCTGGGGCGCTGGGGCGCGGACCGCGTGCGGGTGGTGGAGCACGAGGCGTTCGGGCTGTACAACCCGGACGGTTACGCGCAGGCGGTCGCGGCTGCCGTGGGGGACGGCGGCTACTTCGCCGTGCTGTTCCCGGCGAGCGCGCAGGGCAAGGACCTGGCGCCGCGGGTCGCCGCCAAACTCGACGTGCCACTCGCGACGGACGCGACCGCGCTGAGCATTGAGAACGGAGACCTGGTCGTGACGCGCCCGGTGTACGCGGGCAAAGCGTTCGCGCGTGTCGCGCTGGACGGCGAGCCGCGGCTCGTCTCGTTGCGTCCGAACGTGTTCCGTCCGGCGGAGAGCCCGCGGGAGGCCACGGTGGAGCGTCTCGATGCAGCGCTCGACCCGAGCACGTGGCGCGTGCGCGTGCGCGAGGTCGTCGCCGCCGCCGGAGAGCGGCCGGACGTGTCCGAGGCCGCCGTGGTCGTGGCCGGCGGTCGGGGCATGCGCGGCCCCGAGAACTGGGGCCTGCTCGAGGCGCTGTGCGAGGCGATCGGCCCGCGCTGCACGTTGGGCGCATCGCGCGCGGTGGTGGACGCGGGCTGGCGGCCCCACTCGGAGCAGGTCGGTCAGACGGGCAAGACGGTCTCACCGCAGCTCTACATCGCGGTGGGCATCAGCGGGGCGATCCAGCACATCGCAGGCATGCGCACGGCCGGCACGATCGTCGCCATCAACAAGGACCCGGATGCACCGATCTTCAAGATCGCCGACTACGGGATCGTGGGCGACGCGCTCGAGATCGTGCCCCGCCTGACGGACGAGATCCGGAAGTTGCGCAGCGAAGATTGAGCCCCGTGCCGTTCGTGATGGACCGCGGGGCTGGAGCGCGTCGAGACGCGTGAGACGAGACAGGGGAACGATGACGAGACGGCGCCTCTTGGCAGTGGCCGTGGCGGCGGTGATCCTGCTGGGCCTCGGACTCATGGTCCTGGTGGGCACGCCGGAAGCCGCCGAGCCCGACCTCCATGCGCCGCTGCCCGTGGATCCCAACGCCCTGGACCTCCGGTGGGACCGGGAGCGGGGCGAGCTGGTGATCGCCTACGGGCCGATCGACTTGCCCGCCGGGGCATCACACGAGGACATCGTCCAGATCGGCGGAGTGGTCGGCACGCTGCCGGCGGACGGCTGGCTCCACGGCTACCGGGTCGAGATCACGGACGCGCACGGCAGGCGCGTCCCGCAGCTCGTCCTGCACCACATCAACATCATCGCGACGGACCGGCGGGAGCTGTTCAGCGAGATCATGCAGCGCGTGGGCGCGGCGGGCCACGAAACCGGACCCGTGAAGCTGCCGCGGCTGTTCGGCCTGCCGGTGCGCCAGGGCGAGCGGCTGCTGGTCACGGCGATGATGCACAATCCGACGTCCGAGTCGTACGAGGGCGTACGGGTGGTGACGCGGATGCCGTTCACGCCGCGCGGGACGTGGCTGCCGCCGATCCCGGTGTTCCCGTTCTACCTCGACGTGATGCCGCCCGCGAGCAAGCACGCCTACGACCTGCCGCCCGGCCGGTCGGAGAAGAGCTGGGAGGGAAGGCCCGCCGTGTCCGGCCGGATCATCGGCGTGGGCGGGCACCTGCACAAGTACGGCGTGGCGTTGCGTTTCGAGGACGTGACGGCAGGCAAGGTCCTGTGGGAGGCCGCCCCGATCCTGGACGAGGACGGCAACGTCATCGGCATGCCGATGCGCATGTTCCTCGGACGGCTCGGCATCCCGCTCCGCAAGGACCACGTCTACCGCCTCACCGCGGTGTACGACAACCCGACCGGTGAGACGATCCCCGACGGCGCCATGGGCACCCTCGGCGGCGTCATGATCCCGGCCCGCAACGAGACCTGGCCCGGCGTGGACCGCCGGCACCCGGACTATCTGCTGGATTGGGAACTGATCCAGGACACGTCGTACGGACACGCGGGACGCGGGGAAGGCAGCGCCACGGCGGGCGGGCACGGACATCACCACCACTGAGCCGTGAAGCGGGCGTTCCCGACAACGCGATGAGAGACCGCATGCCGGGAACGCTCACCTCCTCGCCGCCCTCACCTCACGTCGCCTCACATGCGCCGGTAGCGCGGGCCGCTGCCCCCCTCGCGCGGCGTCCACCGCGGACCCAACACATCCGTGGCCTTGCAGTCGATGCAGTTCGGCGCGTTGACGATCAACCGGCCATCCTGCCGCTCGTACACGCCGGCCGGGCACAGGTGTTCGTACAGCTCGGCGACCTCGGGCGGCACGTCCTCGCCCACGATCAGGTGCGAAGGGATCGTGTCCCGGGTGGCGTTGCCGGACTTGTAGACCGCGTCCACCTTCCGGAACGTGAGCTTGCCGTCAGGCACGAAGTGCGTCACGCCGCCGGGCTGGCGGGGAACCGCGGCATCGCTCGGGGTGGCGATCCGACTGCCCGGGAACCGCCCTCCGGTCAGCGTCATGAGCGCGGCTTTCGCGCCACCCATGAACAAGCCCGACCGGAAGGCGAGCCGCATGTTACGGCGCTGATAGAGGTCGCGCATGATGAAGCTGTCTTCCACCATACGGTCGTACGCGGCAAGCCGGGCGGCGGAGACATCGCCCGCTTTGAGCGCCGCGAAGATGGCGCGCGCGGCGAAGATCCCCGACTGCACCGCGTAGTGGATCCCCTTCAGCGACGGCACGTCCACGAACCCCGCACTGTCTCCCAGGATCACCACGCCGTCGCCGTAGCGCCGTGACGGCAGCGCGTAATAGCCCCCCTCCGGGATCGTCTTCGCGCCCCACTCCACCATCTCGCCCCCGTCGAGGTAGCGGCGGAAGAGCGGGTGCAGCTTGAGCTGCTGGAGCAGGCCGTGCGGGTCCAGGCCGGTCTGGTGGTAATCGAGGCCCACGACGAGGCCGAGCGCCAGCACGTTCGGCTCCAGCGGATAGAGGAACGTCCCGCCGAAGGCGTCCGTGGGCAGCGGCCAGCCGAGCGTGTGCACCACCGTGTCCAGCGGCACCCGGGTCTCCCAGAGCTCCTTGACGCCCAGGGCGTAGATCTGCGGGTTCTCCGATGTGATGCCCTGCCACTGGAGGTACGCCTGCGAGAGCATGCCCCGGGTCCCCTCGGCAAGCGCCGTCACGCGCGCCACGATGTCCGTCGGCGGCGTGTAGGCGCTCGTCGGCTCGCCGTTCCGGTCGAGCCCGGACGGCGTCGTGCGGACGCCGATCACCCGCTGGCCATCCACGAGCAGCGCGGCGGCCGGGAAGCCGGTGAAGATGTTGACGCCCAGCTCCTCGGCCTTCTCCCCGAGCCACCGCACCACCTCACAGATGGACGCCACGTAGAAGCCGTGGTTGCGCATGGTCGGTGGCGTGGGGATCCGCACCGCATGGCTGCCGTTCGGGAGCCAGTACACCGCGTCACGCTCGACACGCGTGCGGAACGGGAAGTCCGTCTCCTCCAGCTCCGGGAACAGCTCCCGGAACGGCGCAGGGTTCACCACCGCGCCGGACAGACAGTGCTCGCCCAGCCCGTCCGCCTTCTCCAACACCCCGATCTCGATGTCGCCCAGCCCCCCGCCCGCCTCGTTGTCCCGCTTGACCAACCGCGCGAGCTCGATCGCGCCCGCGAGGCCCGCAGGACCGCCGCCCACGAACACGACGTCCATGGGCACGCTCTCCTCACCCGGCTGCTCCGCGAGGATCAGCCGGTCCAGCGGGAGCGCCGGCTGATGCCGTGCCGGGATCACCTGTTCGGCCAATTCGTCTCTCCCTCCGGCGGAACGCCCGCCGTCACGGTTCCCTCGTCGAGTGGTCCATACCCTCACGCCGGCAGTCCGGACGTCTCCTGCCCGGCATCCCCCGGCAGGAGCGGGATCGCCACCACGTCCTCGCCTTCCGCGAGCCGCTCCACGTCCTCCGGGATGACCAGGAGCGCGTCCGCTTCGGCCATCGAGGACAGGATGCCGGAGCCCTGGGCGCCGGTCAGCCGTGCAACGTAGCCAGCCGGTCCGTCGAGCTCCAGCCGCGCGCGGAGGAAGTGGACGAGCCCCGCCTTGGACTCGACCCGTTCCCCGAGACGCACCCGGATGGTGCGGCTGTGCACGTCCCGGCGTCCAGCCATCCGGCGGAGCGCCGGGCGGACGAACACCTCGAAGGTCACCAGCGCCGAGACCGGGTTGCCGGGCAGTCCGAACACCGGGGTCCGACCCAGGCGACCGAAGGAGAACGGGCTGCCGGGCCGCATGCGCACGCGCCAGAAGTCGAGCTCGAAGCCGAGAGCCGTGAGAACGTCGCGCACCAGGTCGTGTTCGCCGACGCTCACGCCCGCGCTGGTGATCAGAGCATCGAGCCCCTCCGCGGCTTCGAAGTACGCCCGGAGACTCGCCTCGTCGTCCCGGGCGATGCCGAGCCGGACCGGCACGCCGCCGGCGGTGGCGACGGCGGCGGCGAGCGCGTAGCCGTTGGAATCTGCGATGCGACGGCCGGCGCGCACGTCTTCGAACGCCTCCGCCCCGGCGAGCTCGTTCCCCGTGGAAAGGATGCCGACCCTCGGCCGTCGGGCGACGGCGACCTCCGACCGTCCCACGGCGGCGAGGACCCCGACCTCGCCGGGGCGGAGCACGCGCCCGGCCCTCAGCACCACCGTGCCCGCCCGCAGGTCTTCGGCACGGCGGCGGATGTTGCGGCCGGCATCGCGGTCGTCGAAAACGGCGACGCGTTCCGGCGCGCCCGGAAGCGTCTCGGTGTCCTCGACCCGCACGACGGAGTCAGCGCCCTCGGGCACGGGCGCTCCGGTCATCACCCGGATCGCCTGGCCGGGGCCGACCCGGCGGCCGGGGAACGCACCCGCGGGCACCGACTCGATGACCTCGAGGACGACGGGCGCGTCGCGGCTCGCGCCACGAACGTCGGCCGCGCGCACGGCGTAGCCATCCATGGCGCTGTTGTCCCACGGCGGGTGGTCGAGCGGCGAAACGATATCCTCGGCCAGCGTACGACCCGCGGCCTCGGCCACCGGGATCCGTTCCGCTCCCAGCGGTGCGACCGCGCCGAGGACGCGCTCGAGCGCCTCGCGGACGGACAGCCAGTCCGCTTGCCGCCGATGCCGTTCACCCACGGGCGAGCGCCTCCGCCCGCTCGCGTTCCTCAGGCGTGTTCACGTTGAGGAACAGCACCTGCGGGTCACCGTACGTGCGGACGTCGTCGAGCGGGATACGCTCGACCACGACGTCGTCGTAGAACCCGATCACGTGGACGTCGCCACGCTCGATCCGCCGTTCGATCGCGGCGATGCAGCGCGTGGAGTAATACGCGCACAGCGGTTCGACGCCGCGCGGCCCGTCGCTCTCGGGGACGACGACATCCGCGCCCCGCGCCGCGCCCTCGACGAGCCGGGCGAGCAGCCGTGGACCGAGGAACGGCATGTCGCACGCGACGGCGAGGACGCCGGGCCGGCTCGCCTCCCGGGCCCAGAGCAGGGCGGTGTGGATGCCGCCGAGCGCGCCGAGCCCCGGCCGCGCGTCGGCCCGCATCGCCAGGCCGACCGGTGCGAACACGTCCGGATCGTTCGTGATCAGGACGATGTCCGGCGTTACGGCCCGCAGCGCGCGGATGACGCGGTCGATGATTCGGACCCCGCCCACCGCCGCCAGCGCCTTGGGGCCGCCGTAGCGCACGTTGCGCCCGCCGGCGAGGATCGCGCCGAACGGCGGCAGCGCGTTCACGGCCGGGGCTCCGTAGCAGGCGGCCAGTACACGTGGGCGTCCCTGTCCGCAGCACGCGCCACGATCGGGAATCCCGCCGCGGCGGCGATGCGCAACGCGAGCGTGGTAGGGACCGAGCCGCTGGCGATCCACGCGACGCCGCACCGCGCGGCCTTGAGGGCGATCTCGCCAGTCACCCGCGCGCTCAGCACGAGCCCCATGCGGCCGAGGTCCTCACCGGCGAGCAACGCGGCGCCGATCGCTTTGTCCACGGCGTTGTGGCCGTCCACATCCTCGGCGCGCTGACACAACGCCTGACCATCCGTGAGCGCGGCCGTGTGGACGCCCGCCGCGCCACGCCCCGCATCGTTCGGCGCGGACAACTCCCGGAACAGGGCCGCAATGGCGTCAGGGGAGGGAAGCGGGAGCGTGCGCGCCTGGCCGTGCAGTAGCTCCGGCGCATGCTGCACGTAATAGAGCGCGCCGATGCCGCTCTCGGCCCGTGCCCGGCGATGGCGCTCCGCTTCCCTTGCCCGGCCGGGGTCCACCGATGCGCGGACCCCGAAGCTCCCCGCCGCATCGGCGATCGGTTCGATCGAGACGAGGTCCTCGGCGCGCACGATGAAGCCCTCGGCCCGAAGCCAGCCCACGGCCAGCGCTTCGAGCCGCTCGGGCGAGCAGGACCACCAGGCGACGCGGCTGCCGTTCACCTCGATCCAGAACGGGGCCTCGTCCACCGGAGCGACCCGGGTCATCGCGCGATCCACCGATGAGAGCGTTCCAGGCATGCGTCACCCGACCAGACCGAACATGCCGTGGGGGATGTGGTCGAGGAGCTCGATCCCCAACCAGCCGAGCACCGCGGTGACGACGGCTCTCGTGGTCGAGAAATCCAGGGCCTGGCGGAGCGCGACGATCGCCGCGGCCAGCACCCAGACCGCGACGGCCAGCTCCAGCACCCACCCGAGTCCGGGAAGGACGGCCAGGACCAGGAGCGCGCGCGGCACGTGAGCGAAACCGAGGGTCCGTAGCAGCTCACCCCAGGTGGCGGTGCCGCCCAGCAGCTTGTCCCCGATCAGATACGTCAATCCGGACCACAGCAGCCACCGCACGTACGTCTCGATCAGGCCGACCAGGAATCCGGAGGGGCCCGCGGGTGCGCTGCCGATCGCCGTCGCCAACGCGACGATCCCCACCACGATCGCCGCCTGAGCCGTGGCGCTGGTGTCCGCCTCCACCTCTTCGTACGCCTCGATGTCGAGGAGCGCCGCGCCCTTCATGCGTTCGGTCAGCGACCGCTGCCCAACGGGCCGCATTCCCGCCTCCGGGGTAGGTGACCTGTCCGGGCAAAGATAAGGGAGATTCCGGGATGCTGAAAGGCGATCAGCGGGCGCCCTCGGCGCCGCGGGCCTCGCGGCAAGGTTGTTGCAACTCCGTCCGCGTCCGCGCTGTTCCGGCCGACCACGCCGAGCAAGGAGGATCCGACCATGGCCGAGTACGGCTGGGAGATGTCCCGCGGTCGCTGGCGGCGCCCCGGCGTCCCGCCGGAGGGCGCCGGCCGGCGGCCGCTGCGCCGCCGCATGCCGCCGCCGGACTGGCGCTACGACCGCGAGTACGAGGCCGGCGGCGAGCGCTACGAACCCTGGTGGGGTGGCGGGCCGGGCTACACCGGCGGCTACGGCTACGAGTACCGCAGGCACCGCGAGTCGGGCGGGCGCCGCTACGGCTACCGGTACGGCGAGCCGGTTTGGCGCAGCGGTCGGCGGCGGCTGTGGCCCGCCGAGGAGGGCCCTGGCACGTCCCGGTCACGCTGGCTCGGCGACGAGGCCTGGGCCACCTTCACGGGCTACGACCGGGAGTACATGGATGCCGAGTTCGAGCCCGAGCCGCGGAGCACGCGCCGCTTCCGCGCCGCACGGTACGGCAGCGAATACGATCAGCGTGCGTACGCGGGGCCGGAGTACCTGGAGCGGTACCCGGATGTGCGCTACGGCCCCACGCCGCCGGACCGGTGGCCCGGCACCGGCCACGACCTGGACCGGATGGACGAAGCCGAGCGCCGCATGAGCGACGACGAGATCCGCGAGGCGGTGATCGCGAACCTGGAGGAGGACACCTGGATCGATCCGGACCGCATCGCTGTCGATGTGGAGGACGGCGTGGTGACCCTCACCGGAGAGGTGGAGGACTTCATGCAGGCGCGCTACGCGTGGGACGATGCCTGGGAGAGCCCTGGCGTACGCGGCGTCATCAACAACTTGACCGTGCGCACGGACGTCCCACGTGACGAGATGGCGCTCCCGCAGACCGCGGGAAGCGAGCGCCGCCGGGAGGGAGGACGCCGGAGCGCCGGCTGATCGGCGCTGCGGCGCACGGCACGGCCGCAGCATCCGGGCCGGTCCGGGGCGCGTGCGACGCGCGGATCGCGAACCCGTCCGCGGGGGCCTGCCGCGCCTCCTCGCTCCGGCCTCCGGGACGGTTTGCGCCCCCTCGGCACCGAACAACAGCCGAGCGGGCGCCCGACCCTCCGGACGCCCGCTCGGACCACGGACCTACGCTCCTCGGGCGCGGAGCCGTGGCGTGCGCTGCCTCGGCCAGAGCCGGGGCGCGGTCACTGCTGCGGCAGCCGCAGCGCCTCGCCGCCGCGGACCACGCGGAACTCGGCGCGACGGTTCTTGGCCCACGCCTCCTCGTTGCTGGCCGGGTCCACCGGCTGGCTCTCGCCCAGGCTCAACGTCTCGAGCTGCGAGGCGGGGACGCCCAGGGACACGAGGTGCGCCTTCACCGACTCGGCGCGCCGCTGGCCGAGCGCCAGGTTGTACTCCGTGGAGCCACGCTCGTCCGTGTGGCCCTCGATCCGCACCACCAGGTTCGGGTTCGCCTTCAGGACCCGGGCCTTCCGCTCCAGAATGGCCGCCGCGTCCGGGCGGATGTCCGAGCGGTCGAAGTCGAAGTGGACGACCTCCTCGATGATCGCCCGCGCCCGCGCGGTCTCCTCCGCGGTACGGTCCGCCGGAGTGGGCTCCGCAGGCGGCTCAGCCGCACGCTCGCTCGGCTGGGGCGTCGCCGGCGTCTCGGGTTGCGGCGGGGGCGGCTCCACCGTCGTCGCGACCGGCGGTTCCCCGCGCCGCTGCCACAGGTTCCACAGCAGGCTCAACCCGGCCTGGACGCCGAAATGCGTCTGGCTCTTGAACGTCACGACCGCCGTACCATCCGGGCGGCGCACGGCCGTGCCCCGGTTGCCGGCCCATTGCGCCGGCATATGGTCCACGGTGCCGTCCAGCCGGAGCGCCGCGTGGTCGCCCAGCCAGAACCGCAACCCCAGGAGCCCGCCGATGCCGTGCTCGTCGGCCGGCCGCTGGTTCGTCCGCCCGTAGTCGTACCAGGCATACCCCGCCCCGACCAGCAGATCGGTGCGGCCGCCGATCGGACGGTTGTACAGGAGACGCGCGTGGAAGGGCGTGAAATTGGACTCCACGCCATCCCGGTCTTCCACCTGTCCCCGGGAGATGTCGGCCTCCAGGGAGACCTGGGGCAGGATGAAGAGCCCCAACCGCCCGCTGATGCTCAGAACGTCATCGAACGCGCCCCGCCGGTCCAAACGCGTGAAGCGGCCGAAGGGCCCCAGTTCCACCGTCCCCGGTTGCTGCGCGGGGAGTGGCACCGCGACCATCACCAGCGCGAGGACCGCGCCTGCCATTCGCCGCCGCCTACGCATGATCATCCCTCCGTTGAAACAATGACGGGCTCGCCCGCCACCGCGCATTCTGTCTCATACAGGGCGGCCCGGGCGCGACGATTATCGCCGATCCCAAGGAACGACGCAAGTCGGCCGACGGCCGGCTCGACGCACAGCGTCTCGGGCCGGGCTGCCTGACGATCGCAGAACGCGCCGCCGGCGGCCCGGCCAGGAACAGCCGCATGCCGGGCCACTCCGCACGCCCGATCCGCCGACGACGCTCCGCACGACGTGGTTCGGTGGACGGAGCCGGGCACGGCCGGGACGTCCGGCCGGGGGGCGCGGCCTCAGGTCCGGCCGTGCGCCCACTCGAGGAGCTGAGCCGTGTTGATCAGCGCAATGTGGGTGAACGCTTGCGGGAAGTTGCCGAGGAAGTCCCCCGTGTGCGGGTCGATCTCCTCGCTGTACAGCCCCAGATGGTTCGCGTGTCGCAGCATCCGCCGGAAGATGCGCTCGCCACGCTCCACGTCACCGGACAGGATCAGCGCGTCCGCCAGCCAGAAGGTGCAGATCGAGAAGACCCCTTCGCCGCCGGGCAGACCGTCCGGGTTGATGTAGCGGTAGACCAGCTCCCGGTCCTCGCTCGTGAGCTCGCGGATCGTCGCCTCGATCGTCGCCCGCACCCGCGGATGGTCCGGCGGCAGGAAGCCGACGATCGGGATCAGCAGGTTCGCCGCGTCCAGCGCCGTGCTGCCGTAGTACTGGACGAACGAGCGGCGCGTCTCGTCCCACCCCTTCTCCATCACCTCCGCGTGGATCGCGTCGCGCTCGCGCCGCCACCGGTCGATGTCGCCCGGCAGCCCCAGCTCCTCGGCCATCCGGATCGCGCGGTCCAGCGCGACCCAGGCCATCACCTTGCTGAACACGTAGTGCTGGACGCCGGCGCGCACCTCCCAAATGCTCGTGTCCTTGCGATGCCAGTTGTCCGCCACCCAGTCGGCGAGGCTCGCGAGGAGGGACCACATCCCCTCCGTCATGCGGTTGTGCTGGTGCCACAGGAACGCCGCCTCCAGGACCTCGCCGTACACGTCGATCTGGAGCTGGTCGTACGCGCCGTTCCCGATGCGCACCGGCCGCGAGCCACGGTACCCCTCGAGATGATCGAGCTCCCGCTCCGCCAGGTCCCGTTCCCCCGCGATCCCGTACATGATCTGGAGGTGGTCCGCGGATTTCCGGCACACCCGCTTCAGATACCCCATGAAGCGGTCCGCTTCGTCGTACTGGCCGAGAGCGTGCAGCGCGTAGAGCGTGAACGCCGCGTCACGCAGCCACGTGTACCGGTAATCCCAGTTGCGGACCCCGCCGATCTCCTCCGGCAGCGATGTCGTCGGTGCCGCCACGACGGCGCCGGTGGGCGCGTAGAACAGCAGTTTCAGGACGAGGGCGCTGCGTTCCACCTCGGCCCGGTACGGGCCGGAGTAGCGGATGCGGCTGACCCACTCGTCCCAGAACGCGGCGGTGGCGTCCAGCTTGGCCTGGGAGTCGTAGCTGCCGATGGGGTGGACCTCATCGTCGTCGTAGCGGAGCACCACCCACGTCGTCTCGCCGGCGCTCAGCCGGAGGCGCGCCCGCGCGGTTCCGTCCGACAACTCCCACCACAGGTCTTCGAGCGACGACAGCGCCACGGCCTCGTCCTCGCGGTCCGTCGCCAGCACGCCGTGACGCCGCCTCATCAGGTAGACGGGCGAGAGCGCGTAGTCGAAGCGCGGCTCGAAGAGGATCTCCACCTCGACCTGGCCACGCGTGCAGCGGATACGGCGGTGGATCTCGTGGTAGGCCGAGAGTTCCTGCCCGCGCTCGAGCGATGGCATGAAGTCGGTGACCTCCACCACGCCGCCCGCATCCGTGTGGAACGTCGTGACCAGAATGTTCGTCGCTGGCAGGTAACGCTGCGACGAAGTGTACGGGGCCGTGGGCGCGATGCGGAAGCGGCCGCCCTTCTTGTGGTCCAGGATCGCAGCGAAGAGACTCGCTGAGTCGAAGCGCGGGAAGCAGCACCAGTCGATCGAGCCGTCCAGCCCGACCAGAGCGCATGTGCGCATGTCCCCGATGATCCCGTAGGCCGAGATCGGCTTGTAGTCCGGGAACCGCCCAGCGTGCGTCGCTGCGTCGACCCTTTCTTGCTCTTGCTCGTGCAGGACCGGGTTCCCCAATTCCGTCAACGATTCTCCTCGGACCAGCTACCTTCCTGGACCGGCCGATCCGGGGGCTCGTACGCTTCCCCCCGCGAGATCGCCGCCTGCACGTTGTGCGTACCGTAGAGGTGGCCGGGGAGGTCCTCGATCAGGTGATCCGCTTCGGTATCGGTCAGCGCGCCTTCCTCTCCCAGCTGCGCCTCCACCTCCTGGTCTTCCGCGACGGCTTCATCGGCCGCCTCGCTCTGCTCGGCGCGCACCAGCTCGTCCACCACCACCTCGTTCGAGTAGTTGGCGATGCCGAGCACGTCGCCGATCACCTGCTCGATGGCCTGCAGCTCGGCCTCCGACCCGACCCGGCCGGCAACCGTGATGAACCCGTCCGTCACCTGGATGTCGAGTCGATCCGGGTCCAGTTCCGGGTACTCGGAGAGTTCCTGGACGATCAGGTCGTACAGCTCCTCATCGTCGAGGTCGCCGATGGAATAGAGGTCTTCGTAGTCTCCGCCGCGGTCGGGCATGTGCGCCTCCCCTCGCATCCGCTCTCCGGAGGGGCGCCGCACGAGCCGGCCGCGGGCCAGCGTGACTCAGAAGTGAATGGCCGCCCCCACGGAGAAATAGAAGTTCTGGACCCACTCCTCGCTGGACACGTCCCCGATCGAGGTGAACGCGCGCGGGTTGTCCAGCTCCCAGAACAGCAGTCGCCCGTCCAGCCGGAGCGACAGCCGGGGCATCGCGAACCACTCGATGCCGCCGCCCAGTTGACCGGCGAAACTCGTGCCGAAGCCGAAGCGCACGTCCGGGTCGAGGTCCGGCGTCTTCTCGTCGGCTACGCTGATGGCGGCGCCGGCACCCGCGAGGAGGTAGGGCTGCACGTTCCGGTACGTCCGGGGGCCGGTGAGGTTGAACCGGAGCGCCCCCGACAGCACCAGCAGCGAGATGTCCGCATTGCGGAGGCGGACCGGCATGTGGGTGTCGCCCTCCTCGTCGGTCTCCAGGTCCACCACGCGTCGGGAGGTCGGCACGAACGCGGCCTCGCCTTCCACCGTGAACGGCCCACTGAGCCGGATCCCGTAGCGCGCGCCGAAGACCGGAGCCGAGCCGGGCCCGAGCTCCAGCGACCCGCGATCGGTGACGACGTACCCCACGAACAGGCCACCGGCCTGCGAATGTTCCAGGTGCCGGTACGGTGAGCGGATCGTCTGGCCCGCCGCGGGTGTCGCGAGGAGCGCGACCGCGGAGACCGTGGCCAGCATCCGGCGGAGTCGTTGCTTGGAAGTCATGCGATCCCGGATGGTTCAGGAAGGGTACGCGAACGGCGCGCCAAGGTAGACGCGCCCCGGCGCACACGCAAGCGGGCGGCCGTGCGCGAATTGACACCCCCACACCGTGGTCCTAGGTTCCCAGGCCACAGAATAACCGTATGGCCTCCAGGCGGTTCCCCGGATGCTTCGCCTTCTCGGCTTCGTCTCGCTCCTCCTTTGGCCCGCTGCAGCGTTCGCACAGGCGGGAACGGTCACCAGGGGCGGTGAAGAGCTGCGCGCGGCGCCGGACGGCGCCATCCTCGCGACGATCCAGCAGGGCACGCCGCTCATCCTCGGCAGGCGCCAGGGCGCCTGGCAGGAGGTGACGCTTGAAGGCTGGATCTGGCATGCGTCGGTCCGTGCCGAGCGCAACGGTCCCCACGACCTCGTGGTCTCGGCGCGGCCCACGGAGAACCTGCGCGCCTCGCCCAACGGCGACCTTCTGGCGATCGTCCGGACGGGCATGCGGCTCACCCAGGTCGAGCGTGAGGGCAATTGGGTCCGGGTTCGCCGCACCGGCTGGGTCCGTGCGAGCGCCGTCGCCGCCGCCGAGGCGGGAGCCGCCTCCCAGCACGCGCGGGAGCCGTCCCCGCCGGAGGCGCCGGCCTCAACCCCACCGGACACGCTGCCCCAGGAGGAGTCGGCGCCGGCCGCCGCGGGCACGGTCCACATCGGCCCCTCCGGCGCCGCCGTGGTCGTTCGGCCCGGCGGGGACACCCTGGCGAGGATCCGGCCGGGGGCGGTCGTCGCGCTCGGCCCGCGGGAGGGCGATTGGGTCCGGGTCCGGCTCGAGGGCTGGGTGCCCGCGGCCGCCATCGGCGCCGCGGCGGCGGGGGACGTGCTCTCCGACATCACCGCCGCCGCGCTCGCCGAGGACCCCGGCGCGTTCACCGGCAAGGTCGTCGAGTGGGAGCTCCAGTTCATCGCGCTCCAGCGCGCGGAGCCGATCCGCACGGACTTCGGCCCCGGCGAGCCCTTCATGCTGACCCGCGGGCCGGCCGGGGAGGGCGGATTCGTCTACGTGGCGGTCCCAGCCGAGCTCGTCCCCGAGGTCGAACGGATCCAGCCGCTCGGCCGCATCCGCGTTCGCGCCCGCGTGCGGAACGCGCACTCCCCCCTCACGGAGGCGCCCATCCTGGAACTGCTCGAACTCCGGCGCGCCGGCGACGCGGATTGACGCCCCGGCCGTGGGCCCGAGGCCCAGCGTGCGGGCCCGCTGTCGCACGAGCGCCGAGGACAGACGAGACAGGGATGCGTCGATGAGACGAGACAGGCGGGAGCTCCGCATTCCGGTCGCGATCGCGGCAGTGCTCGCGCTCACCGTGTGCGGCGATCCGTCCGGCCCGCAGGGCGGACGGTCCATCGCCATCCACGGTGAAGCCCCACGTTATGGCCTCGTGGGCACCGTACTGGAGACGCCCCTGCGCGTCGTCGTGACCCGGCGCAGCAACGGCGAGCCCCTCGGCAGGGTGAGCGTGAGCTGGCGGGTGGTGCAGGGCAGCGGCGCGAGGATCGAGCCGGCGACGTCGCAGACGGACTCAGCCGGCATCGCATCCGCGTACCTGCGGCTGGGGCCGGAGCCGGGCTCGTACCGCGTGGAGGCGTGGGTGCCAGGAGCCGTCGACGGCCCTGCAGGGTTCGAGGTCTACGCGGTGCACCGGCCCGAGATCCTCGCCATCACGCCCGATCCCGTCCCGGCAGGCGATGTGGTCCGCATCACCGGCCGCAACTTCGGCCCCGTGCCCGAGGACCACGTGGTGCTGTTCGGCAACTTCCGCGGCACCGTTCTGGATGGATCCTCCACGGAGCTGGAGGTCGTGGTCCCGGGCTGCATCCCCCAGCGCTCGGTGTCGGTGACCGTCGAACTCGGGCCCGTGCGCAGCCTGCCCGCCCCGCTCCGGGTGGAGGCCGAGCCGGAGAGCCCTCTCGTCCTCGAGCGCGGGCGCGCCGCAACGCTCACCAGCCCGGGCGAGCTGGCCTGCATCCGGTTGCCGGCGGGGCCGGCGTCGGCGCGGTATCTGCTGATCGCGCAGAACGCCCACGACGACCCGGACCGTGACCTCCCCTTCCAGCTCGCGGCGCTCACCGGCCCGCTCACGGCGCCGCCGCTCGACCCGACGCCCACGCACAGCGTCGCGTTCGCGACTGGCGGGCCCGGCGAGTTCGGCGCCCTGTGGGATGCCGAACTGCGAGCCCGCGAGCGCCGGCTCTCACCCGCGGCTGCGCTGCCGGCCCGGGGCGAGCTCCGGGCGCTCGGCGCCGGAGCCGCCCCCAAGGTCGGCGACCGACGGCAGTTCCGGGTCATCAACAAGGATGACGGCTTCACGCGCGTGACGGCCGAGGTGATGCACGTCAGCGGGCGCGCAGTCTTCTATCAGGACGTCCGCGCACCCGCGGGCGGGTTCACCGCGACGGACTTCGCGGCGCTCGGCCGGTTGTTCGACGACCCGATCTACGAGGCCGTGGTCTCGACGTTCGGCGAGCCGTCGGACGTGGACGGGGATGGCCGGATCACCATCCTCTTCACGCCCGTCGTGAACGAGATGACGCCGCGCGGGTCGAACGGTTTCATCGCCGGCTTCTTCTACGGCCTGGACCTCACCACCGAACCCAACAGCAACCGCGCGGAGATCTTCTACAGCCTGGTGCCGGACCCGAACGGGGACTTCGGCGACCGCCGCGCGACATCGGACGTGCTCCGCGTCGTCCCACCGGTGCTGGCGCACGAGTTCCAGCACATGATCCACTTCAACCAGCGGTTCTTGCTGCGCAGGGTGGGAACGGAGGTGCAGTGGCTGTCCGAGGCGCTCGCCCACAGCGCCGAAGACATCGTCGCCGCGGCGCTGCGGGAGCGGGGGCAGGAGAGCGACGCCGACGTGTTCTCGATCCCCAACCTCCAGCGCGCGAGCCGGTTCCTGGCGGACCCCGGCGGAGCGAGTCTGATCGGCGACGATCCGCCCGGCTCGCTCGAGGAGCGCGGGGCGCAGTGGCTCTTCCTCAAGTACGTCAGCGGCCACTACGGCGGCGCGGATCTGCTCCGGACCCTCACGCAGACCACGCGCAGCGGCGTGGACAACGTCACGGCGGCGACGGGCCGGAGCTGGAGCTCTCTCCTCGCCGACTGGTCCGTGGCGCTCTGGGCCCACAGCGCGCCCGAGCTCCAGGGCGTCACCCTCGAGCCGCGCTTCACCTACGCGAACGTGGATCTACGCCAGGAATTCCAGCGGTTCGGTGCCAGCTACCCGCTCGAGCCCGTGCCGCTGCTCATGCAGGACTTCGTCGCGTCGGACACGCTGCCCGCCGCGAGCATGGACTACCTGCTCCTCGTGGCGCCCGGCTCGGCCCCGCCGTTGAACCTCAACTTCGCCGGGAAACGGGGAGCTCCGTTCTCCGAGCCGGGCCCGCAGCTCACCATCCTGCGGGTGCGCTAGGCGCCGCCCCGCTCACGCCGTCCGAGGTGAGCGTGGTCTCCGCCGCGCGCCGCGCGGCGTCGTCGAACGCCGCCGCCACGGGCTTGCCCGTCCAACCCTCGGGGATCGGCACGCCCAGCAGCCACAGCGCGGTGGCGGCCGTGTCCATGGTTCGGATCCCCGGGGGGAGCTGACCGGGCCGCACGCCCTTGCCCCACGCGATCCACGGGATCGTCATGTCCCGCGGGTCCGCGCTGCCGTGGTCCCGGCCGTGGCCGCCGTGGTCCGCCGTCACCACCACCGTGTAGTTGCCGCGGCCGTACGCCCGATCCGCCGCGGCCAGGACCTCGCCCACGGCCGCATCGGCGCGCCGCACCGCCCACCCGTAGATGCCGCTCATCCACCCCACCGTGTGGCCGGCGTAGTCCGGCTCGGCAATGTGCACGAACAGCAGGTTCGGCCGCTCGAACTTCAGGTACCGGACGACGTCTTCCACCGTCTGCGAGGCCAGCAGGTGCACCCAGCCATCCGGGGCCTGCGTGTGGTCCAGCGTGCCTGGCTTCTGCAGGTGATGGAACTTCGACTTGCTGAAGAACGCCGCCGTGCTCAGCCCTGCCTGCTTCGCCGCCTCGAACACCGTCGTCACCTCCACGACGCCGCGCACGTCGGTCTCATCACTGTTCCACGTGACGCCGTGCACCTCCGGCGGCACGCCGGTCAGCATCGAGGTGTGCGACGGCAACGTCTTGCTCGGATAGATCGTCTGCGCCTCGAGCGACCACGCGCCCTCGCGCAGCATGCGCTGCAACCGCTTCGCGCCGAAGCGCTCGATCGCATCCGGCCTGAGCCCGTCGATCGAGATCACGATCACGTGGTCCGTCACGGCGCCCGCGGGCGGTGTCTCCCGGCCCGCCGGCATCCAGCCGCCCAGGAGCCCCACCAGCGCCAGCACCGCGAGGCCGCGGCGCGGGTCCAGGAGGGATCTACGCTGTCTCAACTGCCTGCTCGTGAATCGCTGTCGCGCCGTGCCGTGGCTGCGACCGGCAGGGCCGAACCGGTCCAACGGCACGGAGTTGACGGTGTAAGTACTTGTCTATCAACAAATTATGGTACCCGTCCGGGCCCGGGTCCGTTCCGGTCGGCCGGCGACGCGTCCCGGGCGACGCGTCGCCGGCCACCGGGCGCCGCGGCGACGGGCGACGGCGGGGCTCAGGTCACCCGTTCGAGGCGGGGGTTCGGCTGGTACCCACGGCCGGCCTTGGCCACCGGCTTGCCGTCCACGAGGACCACGTCGGCGGTGAAGTCGTAGCGGTCCTTGAAGAGCGAGGAGCCGACGCCGTAGGAGTCCACGGGCACGCCGAGCTCCTCGAAGTAGCGGATCTTCTCGGCGTCGAACCCGCCGGAGACGACGATCTTCACGTGGTCGAAACCGGCGTCGTCGAGTGCGCGCCGTACGTTCCACACGAGCTGCGGGTTGACGCCGCGGGGGTCGAACCTGCCCATCTGGGGGATGATGGAGCGGTCCACGAGGGTCTCGGAGGTGTCCAGCCGGACGCCGTAGAGCCGCGGGCCGAGGGCGCGTGCGACGGCGAGGGAGGTGCCGACGCAGTCGTTGTCGAAGTCCACGAGGCTGATGACCTTCACGTCCTCGGGCATCGTCCGGGCGAACGCGAGGGTCGCGCGGACGGTGTCCCCGCCGTAGCAGGCGATGAGGGCGTGGGGGACGGTGCCGACGCCCTCGGATCCCCACCACGAGGCCTGCGCGTCCGTGGACACGCCGATGGCTCCCGCGATGTGGGCGGCGTAGCCGTCGCCGGTCTGGACGAGCCAGTGGTCGTGGCGGGCGGGGAAGAACATGACGGTCTTGGGCCATGCGGCCTCGACGACCTTGCGTGTGTTGGTGGCGACCTTGGTCCGGCGACCGAGCACGCCGAGGTAGAGCGTTTCGAGGTGCGCGAACGCAGCGTAGGGGCCGGTGATGTGCATGACCGGCTCCCAAGGCTCGACCTCGTCGCCGTCGCGCAGCGCGTAGACCTCCAGGTCTTCCCAGCGGAACCCCTCGGTGAGGCACAGTTTCAGGATGGCGATGGCCTCGTCCACGCCGCCCAGCCACGCGTGCTTCTTGGTGAAGACCTGCACGGTCACCGTGGGGTTGTGGCCGTCGGCGAGGAGCACCTCGCGGGCTCGCACGAAGTATTTGTCCGAGTAGTAGCCGCTGCGCATCTTCTCGACCGGGAGCTGGAAGATCTCGGGGTCCAGCCGCTTCTCCGGCCGGAGCGGCGGCGGCGGAGCGGGCCGTGTGCGTCGAGACGGCTCGGCGGTTGTGGTCGTCATCGCGTCCAGACAGATCCGATTGTCGGGAATGCGTCCCTGATGGACGTCCGTAAATTGCCGCTGATCAAAGTCTTGCGCCAGACCGTCCGCGTTCCTGGCGCGCGGCGGCGATGGACCGGCGCAGCATGGCGGAGCCGGCCAGCGCAAGACTGCCGGCCACGGGCCACATCAGCGGATAACCGTGCGTGGCCGGGTAGAGGCGGGCGCCGAGGTCGATCCCCGCGCCGACGATGAGCGGCGCCATGATCCGGCCGAGGCCCAGGGTGAGGACGTAGAGGCCCGTGTAGCGGCCGATGGATCGTTCGCCCGCGATCCCGGCGAAGAGGGGGTAGGGCAGGGCGACCAGGGTCGCGGCGCCGACGCCGGAGGCGAGCAGGAGGGCCACAGCGCCGGGGACGTCCCGGACCACGACGCCCGCCAGCATGGCGAGCCCCGTGACGAGGGAGCCGGCCTGGAGCAGCCATGCGCGGCCGTAGCGGTCTCCGAGGTGTCCGATCGCGACGGCGCCGAGCCCGAGCCCGGCCACCAGGACCACGAGCACCAGCGATGCCTCGGCCACCGTGATGCCCAGAACGGTGACGGCGAAGAGGAAGACGTAGGGCCGGATCCCGTCCACCGCACCGCTCCACAGCGCGTTGGCCAGGAGCAGCCGCCGCACCGCCGGCCTCTCCCGCAGCTCGGTCCAGATGCGCAGGGCGCCTCCGCCGGCGGGCTCCTCGGGGAGTTCCCGGTCCCGCGCCGTGCTCGGCGCTGCGCGGTACGTGAGCCAGGTGGTCGCGAGCACCAGGGCTGCGGCCAGGAGGAAGGGCAGGGCGGGCCACAGACCGAAGAGCAGGCCGCCGGCGACGAGGCCGTAGCCGAGTCCGGCGGCGTGCAGCGCGCCCCGCACGCCGTGCACGCGGCCCCGCCGCTGGTCCGGCACGGCGTCCACCATGAGCGCCCAGAGCGGCGTCAGGTAGCCGTGCAGGGCGGCGAAGAAGACGAACGAGATGCCGGCGAGCGACCAGTAACCCTCGAGGAAGGGGGCCACGCCGAGCGCGAGGGCGAGGAGCGGCGCCGTCAGGAGGAGGAAGAAGGTGCGGCGCCCGAAGCGGCGGGCGAGGCCGGCGGGCAGGGCGTCGCTGTAGTGCCCGATCCAGTACGGGACCAGCACCGCGAAAACGCCTTCCGCGCCGATGACGAAGCCGATCCACACGGCCGAGGGCGCATACTCGGCCAGCAGCACCGGCAGCAGCGCCACCATCACGGTCTGGGCAGCGGTGGAGCCCAGCGTGCCCGCCGTGAGGCCGTATTCCCTGATCGCGCGCAGCCGCTCGCCGCGCGTGGTCCCGTCCCGGTCCGGTTCGTTCGCGCTCGGATGCATCGGGCCTCGCAAAGCGCGCCAATGTGCGGGCCCGCTCATGGAGATTCAAGCGCCCGGGGCGCCGGCCGGCCGCCCCGGCGTCAGGCGGCGCGGCGACGGGCCTCGGCTGCGCGCTCCAGACTCTCGCGGAGACGGCGCGTCAGGTCCAGGACCGGCGTGGGGCGGGGTGGCGGCGGCGCGGGACGCTCCAGCTCGGGCGGCAGGTGCCCCTCCGCCTTCTGGCGCAGGACCTCGAGCACGCGGTCGCGGTATTCGTTGCGGTACCGCTCCGGGACGAAATCGCCGGACATGCGCCCGACGAGCTCGACGCCCATGCGGATGTCCCCCTCGCGCAACCGCGTCTCCGTCGGCAGCGCGAGCTCCCGCTCCGGGATCAGCTCCTCGGGGAAGTACAGGGTCTGCACGACCAGCGCGTCTCCGTGGACGCGCACGGCTGCCAGGTGCTCCCGGTGCATGAGCACGAACTGGGCGATGCCGACCTTGCCGCTCCGCCGCAGCGCCTCCCGCAGGAGGACGTACAGGTCCTCGCCTCCCTCATCCGGCGCCACGTAATACGGCTTGCGGAAGTAGATGGGGTCGATGTCCCGGAGGTCGACGAACTCCCTCACCGCGATCGACCGCGTGAGCGTGGGCGCCGCGCGGCTCAGCTCCTCGTCCTCCACGACCAGCCAGCCGTCATCCGTCGCGTAGCCGCGAACGATCTCCCCCGCGGGTACCTCGCGCCCTTCCTCGCTGCACACCTTGAGGTACCGGATCGGCGCGCGATCCGGCTCGTGCAGCAGCCGGAACTCGATCGGCCGCTTCCGGACGGCCTGGTAGAGTCGGATCGGCGCGTGGACCAGCCCGAACGCCAGCGTCCCACGCCACAGCAGCTCCATTCGGCACCTCCCAGCCGCCTGCCTCCGGCCCCGGGCGCAAGAGTCGTTCCCCGCGGCCGCGGGCGCCCGCCGACGCCGGCGGCGCACCGGCTCGGGGCCGGAACGCGGTCGGGCCGAGCCGGGCTCAATCCACCGACTGCCCGACGGAGGAACGGGCCAGCGAGATGCCGCCGATGATCACGGCGGCTCCCACGATCTGGAACAGCTGCGGCTGTTCGCCCAGCGCCGCCCACGCCACCAACAGGGCGACGGCCGGTACGAGGTTCGAGTACGTGGCCGTCCGCGTGTTGCCGATCCGATCCACGGCCGTGTTCCAGATCAGGTAGGCGAGGCCGATGCCCAACGCGCCGGAGTACACCACCCCGGCCCACGCCGCCCCGGGCACCGCGCCCCAGTCCAGCCGGATGAGATCGGGAACCCCCAGCAGGACGAGGCCCAGCGAGCCGATGCACAGCGTCCACGCCGTCACCGCCGTCGGCCCGTACTCGGCGATCACGTCCCGCGCGCCCACCGTGTACACGGACCAGGCCACGGACGCGGCGATCAGGATCAGGTCGCCGCCCAGCGTCTCGCCGCCGAAGCCCATCTCGCCGGCGCCGCCGGCCACGATCAGCACCATGCCCAGCACGGCGCCGCACACGCCCAGCCACACGCGCCCGCTCAGCCGCTCGTGCCCCGCCCACGCCGAGAACAACGCCGTGACGATCGGCGTGCCCGCCAGGAGGAGGCTCGCGTTGCCGGCACGTGTGCGGTCCATGCCGAAGATGAAGAGGAGCTGGTAGACCACGTTCGCGATCACACCCAGCCCCACGATGCGGAGGCGATGCTCGGGGCGCGGCAGCCGCAACGCACCCTGCCGCCACAGCGCCGCCACCACCACCAGAGCCGCCAGCGGGAAGCGCAGCGCGTTGAACGCCAGCGGCGACAGCGTCGCCAGCGCCGCCTTGATCACCGAGAAGTTCACCGCCCAGATCAGCACCATCAGCAGCAGCACGACGTCCGTGCTCCGGAGCATCGGCGCTGCCGCGCCGGCCGGTCGGCCCGTGGCCGTCATCTCGTTCCGTGCTTCCATGCCCACCATCGACGATGCCCCGACTCGCCGCGCCGCTCCACAGCCGCCGGCGCGCGCGTCGGGCGCGGCCCGCACGAGCCGCGCAAGATCCGCGGACCGCCACCCCGCCCGCAAGGCCGCACCGCCCTCCGTTGCGGGCGACGGGCCCACGGCCCTAACTTCGCGGCTCACGTTCGACCTCCAACCCACGAGATCCGACGATGGCAGCTTCCGGCAGACTGTTCGAGGGCAAGCGCGTCCTCGTGTGCGGCGTCGCGAACGAGCGCAGCATCGCGTGGGGCATCAGCCAGGCCATGCACGAGCACGGTGCGGAGCTCGGCTTCACGTACGCCGGCGAGGCGCTCGAGAAGCGCGTCCGGCCCCTCGCGGAGAGCGTCGGCGCTTCGTTCGTGCTGCCGCTGGATGTCCGCGACCACGACCAGGTCGCCGCGACCTTCCGCGAGATCCGCAACACCTGGGACGGCCTGGACGTCCTGGTCCACGCCATTGCGTTCGCCAACCGCGAAGACCTCGAGGGCCGCTACCTCGACACCAGCCGCGAGGGGTTCCTCACGGCCTTGGAGATCAGTGCGTACTCGCTGGTCCTCCTGACACGCGAGGCCGCGCCGTTGCTCGCCGCTCGGGGGGGCAACGTCCTCACGCTGACGTACTACGGCGCGGAGAAGGTCGTGCCCGGCTACAACGTGATGGGGGTAGCCAAGGCCGCCCTCGAGGCGAGCGTACGCTACCTCGCCGCGGACCTCGGGCCGGAGGGCATCCGCGTCAACGCCATCAGCGCGGGCCCCGTGAAGACGCTCGCCGCCTCGGCGGTGCGCGGCTTCAAGAACATCCTCGGCCTCGTGCCGGAGAAGGCGCCGCTGCGCCGCAACGTCACGCAGGAGGACATCGCCCGGGCCGCGCTGTTCCTGTGCAGCGACCTGGGCGCCGGTGTGACGGGCGAGGTGCTGTACGTGGATTGCGGCTACAACATCATCGGGCTGTAGCCGGCGCAGGTCAACGGCGGGCGGTTCCGGGGGTGACGGCGAGGAACGCGCCCGGTCCGGGCGGCGGCGGTACCGGGCGCGCCGCGCCTCAGCCCATGGCGGCCGGCCCGCCGTCCGGCTCCGGGTGCGGCGGCGTCTCACCCTCCGCGCCGCCAGAGGACGGATGAGGGTGAACGTCGCGTCTCACGCCCGGGCGCTGGCGTACCCGCTCGTACCACTCGCGCGTGATCGCGGCCGCGACGTCGCGCGCGCCCAGGCCGAACGCAATGCCGGTCGCCAGGGCCGCCGCGCCCACCACCGCGATGAACGCCACGAGCACGATGTCCTGCGCGATCCCGAGCTGCTCGAGCGCCATGAAGATGGTCAGCACGATCACCGCGGCCTTCGCGGCCCGGGCCAGCGTGGGACCACCCGGCAGCGCTCCGGCGGAAGCGAGCACCAGGTCCTTGACGAACTCTCCCAGGACGATGCCCAGGATCAGGATGATGACCGCGGCGATGACGCTGGGGATGTAGGCGAGCAGCTCGGCGAACAGGCTGCTCACCACCATCAGGCCGAGCGCGTTCGCGGAGAGCAGGATCACCAGCAGCATGACGGTCCAAAAGACCAGCTTCGCGAGCGCCGTCGAGGGGTCCAGGGTGGTGCCGGCGCGCTCCAGCGCCTCGATCACGCCTCCCTCGCGCATCCACCGGTCGAAGCTGATCCGCCGCAGCGCCTTCTCCGCGCCGCGCTCGACCATCTTCGCTATGGCGTAGCCGGCGAGCAGGATCCCGAGCGCCGCGGCGAGCTGCGGCAGGAACGCCACGATCTGGAGGATCCCCTCTTCCAGCCGATCGATCAATGTCTGGCTCATGCGGGTATTCCTCTCTCGGAAGGGCGATCAAGCCTGCGGCAGCGCGGACGGCCCCGCAAGGGGGCGCGCAGGAGGGGTGCCAGTGCGTAGATTCGTAGACGACGAAGGCCGGGCCTGGGACGTCGTCCTGGGCCGCGAGTCCTGGGGCGCGCTCTACGCCCTGTTCGTGCCGGCCGGGCCCGGCGGCACCCAGCCGGTCCGGCAGGCACTCCTACAGGCCGCGGGGTACGATGCCGCGTACGCCGAACTCATGGATGCGGACGAGGCGCGCATCGCCGACCTGTTCCGCAATTCGACACCGAAAGAGAGCTGAGCCGGGAGAGCCATGCGTTCGTTCCAGGATGCGGCCGGCCGGGAGTGGCTGGCCGATGCGATGGAGGAGGCCACGCCGCGCCACCACGGTCGTTGGTATCTGGTCTTTCGGCCGGCCGACGGGGACGGCCCCGTGCTGCCGATGCCCGAGGTGAGGTGGCAGACGCGGGAAACCGCGGCGCGCACGATCAACAGCATGTCCCTCACGGAGCTGCGCCGGCGGCTCTCCGCCGTGCTCGCCCGTGCGGGCAGGAAGGCCCCGGTCGGCGCCGGCCAGCCGTGAGACCCGATCCTGCCTGCCCGCCTGGCGCGGCGCCGCACGCGACCGCGTCCGCACGCGCCGTCAACCGACCCGGCCGCCGGGAACACACCTTGCACCGACGGGGCCACGTACGGTCCGCAGGACGCAGGAGGGGCCTTGATGCGACCTCGCGTTGGTGCCACGGCGTGGCGGTCGTTCGATCGGCGCGACCAGCGGGCGATCCGGGCGCGGCTCGCGGCCGGCGCGCCGCTGCGTTGTCCCCGCTGCGCCGGCCTGCTGGAGGCGCGGCCGACGAGCCGCCTCCTGGCGGTGCTCCCGTCCGGCGCGAGGGGCTACGACCTCGACTGCCGCTCCTGCCATCAGTTCCTGCCGCTCATCGAGCACACGCCGCAGTCGCTGCGTCTGCTGCGGCTGCGTCGGCTCGTCGCCGCAGTGCGGCGCGCCTGAGCGCCGGGCGACGGCCGACCGTCCATGAGGGGCCATGGACGCGCTGAGTCGCGCGGTCGAGGACGTGCGCGCGCAGCGTGGGCTCGACCCGCGCACCGCCGTCTTCGACGTCCGCGTCGAACCCGGGCCCGGCGGGTACGTGCTGGTCGGCGAGGCGACGGACCCCGCGGCGGTCGAGGAGCTGATCGCGCGCCTGGCGGCGTTCGGCGCCGTGACCGACCGGACCGTCCGACTCCCGGCCCCCGGATCGCCGGCCGAAGGGTTCGGTCTGGTGAGCGCGGCCGTCGCGCCGCTCATGCCCGAGCCGAGGATCTCCTGCACGCCCTCATCGCAGTACGTGCTGGGACAGCGCGTCGAGGTCCTCGCCCGGCGCGGGCCGTGGCTGCGCGTCCGCGGCGAGGACGGCTACATCGGGTGGCTGCACCAGGGGTACGTGTGCCTCTGCGGAGAGGAGCGGGCGCGCGCCTGGGAGCGGGGCGACGGGGGCGAGCCGGTGGTTTCCCTGGGCGTGGAGCTGCTCGGCGAGGACAGCGCCGTTCTCGGCTGGCTGCCCTGGGGCGCCCGTCTGGTCCGTGAGCCGGATGGCCGGCTGCGGCTGCCCGATGGCCGCGCGGGCATGGCCGGGAGAGGGGAGCTGGTGGAGGTGGAGCGGCTCCCGGCCCGGTTCCCGCAGGACGGGGAGAGCGTGGTGCGTACGGCGCGCCGCTGGGCGGGGACGCCGTACCTCTGGGCCGGCGTCACGCCGGCCGGCGCCGATTGCTCCGGCTACGTCCAGGCGGTGTTCCGGCTGCACGGCGTAGCCCTGCCCCGGGACTCGGACATGCAGGCGCGGATGGGGGTGCCCGTGGATCCGGGCCCGGAATTCGCCGCGCTGCGGCCGGGCGACCTGCTCTTCTTCGCGGAGAACGGCGAGCGGATCACGCACGTCGCCCTCTCCCTCGGCGGTTCGCGCATCATTCACTCCGCGTTGGCGGCGGGCGGCGTCGCCGAGTACGACCTGAACGGGCGGGACGAGAGGGAGGTGCGGCTGCGCGAGTGCTTCCGCTCAGCGCGCCGCGTGTTGCCCGACTGACGTCAAGGCAGGCGAATGACCTGACCGGGCATCAGCCGCCGTGGGTCGATGCCGGGGTTCGCGTCGAGCAGCGCGCGGACGTCGAGCCCGAGCCGCTTCGCGATCCCTTCCAGTGTATCGCCTCGCCGGATCCTGTAGGTACGCCGTGCGTCCGAGGCCGAGGCGGCCGCCGCCGAATCCAGGGCGGCCGGCGCCGCGGGCGTTGCCGTCTGAGCCGCCACAGGGGTGACGACGACGCGCCCGCCGGACGAGCGGCGGAACGCGGCGAGCCGCGCGCCGATCGCGTCTTCGACCCGCTTCGCTCTCCACGTGGACGGCACGTCGTTGCTGATGATCGAGAACGCGAGTCGCTCTCCATCCGCCGAGCGCACGTAGCCGGACAGCGCCGAGACGCGGTCGATCGTCCCCGTCTTCGCACGCAGGTTCCGCTCGGCAGGTGTGCGGTACATCCGCCGCAGCCCGTCCTGTGCGCCGGCTTCCGGCAACGTCGCGAGGAACGGCTCCGCCATCGGCGAGTTCGCCACGAAGGTGAGCAGCCGGATCAAGTGCCCGGCGCTCACGCGGTTGAGCGGCGAGAGCCCTGAGCCGTCGTAGATGGCGAGGTCCGGATACGACGCGCCCGTCTCCCGCTCGAGCATGTGGTGGACCGCCCGCGCGCCGCCCTCCACCGTCCCCTCGCCGACGGCGACGCGTCCCACCGTCCGCAGCACGAGCTCGGCGTAGAGGTTGTGACTCTTCTTGTTGACGACTTCCAGGATGTCCAGCAGCGGCGGCGACTGGTGCACCGCGAGGACGGTCAGTGCGGCGTTGCCGTCGAACGCGGGCGCGAACACCGAGCGGCCGGTGAGGGGGGACTCGGTCTCCCGCTGCACTGCACGGATGCCGCCCGTCACGTGAATGCCGCGCTTCTCCAGCACCTCGCGCACCACCGCCGCGGTGTAGCGCGCCGGATCCGCAACGGGCACCGCGCGCCACATCCCCGGATGGCCCGGGGGGATCGCTCCGCGCAGTACGATCGGCCCGTGGTAGCTGGCGCGATCCACCTGGATCATCGGTCTCCCGCCCGCGCGCGTCGTCGCTTGGTTGACGATCCCGATCCCCTCGCCGCCCGGGATGAGCTGCACGCGCGGCCGCCAGTTCGGCTGCTCCCCGGGCAGGATCCGCAGCGTCACGATGTTGTCGTTGAAGGAGAGCGCGCTCACCGGCGCGGCGTAGGATGCGTTCATGTAGCTCTCCTGCCACCCCACGCCGACGGACGTGCCGCCGAAGTAGGAGGCGTCTCCCACAACGTCCCCGCGGATCTCGGTGATTCCCTGCGCGAGGAGCGTGTCCGCCAGCGCTTCCCACACCGCCGTCTTGGACGGGTAGAACCGGTCCGACAGCGTGGGATCGCCCGTGCCGTAGATGATGAGGTCGCCGTCGAGCACGCCGCCCGCAACGTTGCCATCCGTCATCAGGAACGTCGCGTAGCGGAACTCCGGGCCGAGATAATAGAGCCCCGCCGCAGACGTCAGCAGCTTCATGTTGGATGCCGGAGCGAGCGTGAGGTCCGGGGCGAGGGCGAACAGCGTGTCCCCGCGGTCGAGCGAGACGACCAGCACGCTCCACTGCGCGTTGCGCCAGCCCGTCGCATCGATCAACCGCTGAAGGTTCGTGCGGAGGGAGACGACCTCGGGGTCCAGCGCGACGTGCGCGCTCGCCGTGGTCCCCGCGGACGCGGACTGCTGCGGGGCGACCGCCACGACGGGCGTGGGCGCCGCGACCGATTCCGTGGCGAAGGCAGCGCGGCCGCGGACAGCCGTGTAGGGCAACGCCGCCAGCGCGAGCACCGTGATGAACGGAAAGATCCGCCGCATGGATCGGGTCGAGTCGCACTGCGCAGGGCCACGGGGTGGCCCGTGCCTCCCCGTGGTGGCTGCCGGGGAGAGCGAGGGTGCAAGAGCGGGGCCGCTGCGGGTTCCGTGTCCCGGGACCGCCCGTGCGGTCGGCCGGTACGGCCGTGGCCCCGACTGGTTACTCCATGAAGCCGGGCGGGGTTCCCCGCCGTCCGTATTCGCCTTGGCGACAGCGCGGCCCTATCTTTCACCCATGGTCCTCGGCACCGGCATCGACCTCGTCCCGGTCGCCCGCATGGGACGGTTCAGGGAGCGCCGCGGCGAGCGCGGACTCCGCCGGCTGTTCACGCCCGACGAGCTCGCCTACTGCCTCCGGCTCGCCGTGCCCGAACGCTCGCTCGCCGCGCGCTTCGCCGCCAAGGAGGCGTTCTTCAAGGCGATCGGGACCGGCTACGGCCGGGAGGGCGGCGGCTGGACCGAGGTCGAGGTCCTCCGCGAGCCGTCCGGCCGCCCCGGCATCCGGCTCCACGGCCGCGCCGCCCGGTTCGCCGCCGGGCGCGGCGTCCGGCGCATCCACCTGTCTCTCTCCCACACCGACGACGTGGCCGCCGCGTTCGTCGTGCTGGAGGGGTGATGGATCTCGCGTCCGCTCACCCGGCCGCGGCCGCACCCGGCCGCGCGCCACCACCGCCCCGGATGGGCATGGATCTGGCGCGGCCCCGCGGACGGTCCGGCCCCGGCGGGGCGTCGGCGAGCCTCTTGCGCAAACGCTGCCGGGCATACACTATGATGCGCCGCGTTCAAGCCTGCCGACGTCGGCCGCAATTCGAGGTCATGGCGCGCCTCCCCTCTGCCGGGGCAGGGCGCCTGTTCTGTTTTCGGGGGTACGCATGACCGGCGGCGACACCACCGCGGTCACGCGATCGCAGGTCCACCTCTTCGCCGGAAGGAGCTTGCCGCAATGGCCGAGTCGCTTCGCGTCCTGATCGCCGATGATGAGGCCCTCCACAACCTCGCCCTCACCAGCCAGCTCGAGACCCT